>NZ_JAUSVX010000014.1 GCF_030814995.1 Labrys wisconsinensis
TCCATCGCCCATCTCTCGCGAATCAATCGTGCGAGAGAGAATCACCTTAGGTAGGCCTCGAATACCTAAATGTGTGAACACAACAGCCACGCAGCTGGGGAAGGCTCCGCGTCGTGGTTCCCGCGGGACTTGCCGAACCGTTCTGCCCCTCCCTTGCGCTCTTCGCGTCTTCCTTCATTCTCGATGCATGGAGGAGCCTCATCCCCTTCGCCAATCGGCTCGCAAGTTCGCCCGCGCCCGCCGTCGCGTCATGACCCGGGCCGAGACCATGCTCTGATGGGCGCTGCGTGATCACCAGATCGCCGGCCACGGCATTCGTCGCCAGATGCCGATCGGCCCGTTCGTCGCCGATTTCGCCTGCCCAACCCGTCGGCTGATCATCGAGGTCGATGGGCGCACGCATGCGGAGCGGCCTGCGGATGATGCCCGTCGCGACGCCTGGTTCCGGCGCGAAGGCTGGCGCGTGCTGCGCTTCTCGGACGATCGTGTCATCGGCGGGCTGCCGCTGGTGGTCGACGCGATTGCCGCGGCGCTGCGCGCTCCGTGAGCGAGTCCCCGTCGCTTCGCACCACCCCGTTGCCTTCCGCCCCCATCCCGGGGCAAATGGCGCATGGCTCTTCCCGCGCCCGACAGCCCCGTCGCCGCCAAGGTCTTCGCCTCGCCCAACCATGGCGAGCGGGCCGGCGGCGCCATGCCCTCCATGCTGATCCTGCACTATACCGGCATGGCGGACAGCGGCCTCGCCTTGCAGAAGCTGGCCGATCCGCTGGCCGAGGTCTCCTGCCACTATTTCGTGTTCGAGGACGGGCGCGTGCTGCAGATGGTGCCGGAGGCGCGGCGGGCCTGGCATGCCGGCCGCTCGGCCTGGGAGGGGGAGACCGACATCAATTCCCGCTCGATCGGCATCGAGATCGCCAATCCCGGCCATGCCTGGGGCTATGTCGCCTTTCCCGAGGCGCAGATGGCGGCGGTGACGGCGCTCTGCGCCGACATCGTGCGGCGCTGGTCGATCCGGCCCGGCCATGTGCTGGCCCATTCCGACATCGCGCCGCTGCGCAAGGAGGATCCCGGCGAAAAATTCGACTGGAAGCGCCTGGCCGAGGCCGGGGCGGGGCTCTGGGTGCCGCCGGCGCCGATCCGCGGCGGGCGCTTCTTCGCCCCCGGTGACGAGGGCCAGCCGGTCGAGGCGCTGCAGGCGATGTTCGCCATGCTCGGCTACGGCATCGAGGTCACCGGGCGCTACGACGCGCTGACCGAGGCGGTGGTGCGCGCCTTCCAGCGCCATTTCCGCCAGGAGCGGGTAGACGGCATCGCCGATGCCTCCACCATCGAGACGCTGCGCGACGTCGCCGCGGCGAAGATGGCGGCGGCCTGAGCCGGTGGGAGAGGACCCATGCGCATCACCATCGTCGGCGGCGGCATCGTCGGCCTGTCCACCGCCTGGGCGCTGACCAAACGCGGGCACGCCGTCACCCTCGTCGAGCGCGCCGGCCTGCCCAACCCGCTCTCCGCCTCCGGCGATCACCATCGCATCATCCGCCGCGCCTATGGCGGCGCCGACGGCTATGCCCGCACCATCACCGAGGCCTTCGAGGCCTGGGAGGCGCTGTGGCGCGATCTCGGCCATCGCCATCTCGATGCGGTCGGCGTGCTCTGCGTCTCGCAGAAGCCCGGCGACGAGGCCGAGCAGTTCCGCGAGGGGCTCGACCGCGGCGGCTATGCCTATCGCCGGTTCGATCCCGAGGAGGCGGCGGCGCGCTGGCCCTTCCTCGATGCCGCCGCGCTGCGCTACGCCTTCCTCAGCGAGGAGGGCGGGGCGCTGCATTGCCGGCGCATCGCCGCCGATCTCGCCGCCTGGCTCGCCGCCCGCGGCGTCGTGCTGCGCACCCATACGGAGGTCGCCGCCGTCGACACGGCGCAGGCGCGCGTCGTCACGTCGGCCGGCGAAACCATCGAGGCCGACCGGGTGGTGGTCGCCGCCGGCGCCTGGGTGTTGCGCCTCTTCCCCGATCTCGCCGGCACGCTCGCCCTGTTCCGTCAGGCCCTCGCCTATGTCACCCCGCCGGCCGACCTCGCCGCGGCCTGGGCGAAAGCGCCTGTCCTGCTCGACATCGGCGGCGATGCCGACGGCTATGCCATCCCGCCCAGCGGCGGCGGGGGGCTGAAGTTCGGCTCCGGCCGTCACAAGGTGCCGGCCGACGATCCCGACGCCGACCGGACGCCGCGCCCGGGCGAGGGCGAGACCATCCGCCGCTGGTTCTCGCCGCCGATCGCCCGGATCGAGGACTATGCCATCGCCGACGTGGTGACCTGCGCCTACACCTTCACCGCCGACAAGCGCTTCTTCCTGTCGCCGCGCGGGCGCACCCTGGTGGTTTCCGCCTGCTCCGGCCACGGCTACAAGTTCGGGGCCGCGGTCGGCCGGCGCGTCGCCGAGGCGGCCGAGACCGGCGACGTCGAGGGCCTGGAGCGCTGGCTGAAGGCCGAGCTGCCCGCACAGGCGTGACCAAAGGCACAGCCGCCGCGGCTCGGCCGTGCTTTTATCCCCTTCGAACGGTTCTCGACCCGTTCCCCCTCCCAAGAACAACTCGGCGGGCCTTCGGACCCGCCTTTTTGTTCGGCGCGGTCATCCGGCCTGTTGACGCCGCCGCCCGCCTGGGCCACATCAGCCGCGCCAGTTGGCTGGGCGGCCGCTGTTCCCTTCCGGGGGAATGGAGGAAAGTCCGGGCTCCACGGAAACAGGATGCCGGATAACGTCCGGCGGGGGCGACCCCAGGGATAGCGCCACAGAAAGCAAACCGCCCCGGCATGCCGGGGCAAGGGTGAAAGGGTGCGGTAAGAGCGCACCGTGCGACCGGCAACGGGAGCAGCATGGCAAGCCCCATCCGGAGCAAGACCGAATAGGGATGGCCGCGGCGGTCTTCGGACGCGCCGGAGCGCGTTTCCGCGCTGCCGTCCGGGTTGGTTGCATCGAGGCCGCCGGCGACGGCGACCCCAGAGGAATGGCCGCCACGTCCGCAGCGATGCGGGCCCCACAGAACCCGGCTTACAGGCCAACTGGCATTTTTCCTGCCGAGGGAGCGAAGGCACGGTTCGCCGAGCCTTGGTGAGATCGCGCGTCTTGAACGACTGTAACTCATGGCTTACATCCATGCGACAGAGCGCGACGCGCCGATGCGCCGGCGGCGAGGAGCAGCCAATGAACACGGTCTTCGTCGGAGGTTCGCGCGCCATTTCCCGGCTGCCGGTCCAAGTCAGGGAGTGGCTCGACGACATGCGGCAGAGGGGGCTGCGAATCGTCGTTGGCGATGCCGACGGCGTGGACAGGGCCATCCAGAAACATTTCCTCGATGCCGCCTATCCTCGGCTGACCGTCTTCTGCTCGGGATCGATCTGCCGCAACAATCTTGGCCATTGGCCGACGGAACACGTCGCGACGGGCGAGTGGACCAGGGGCTACCAGTTCTATGCGGCCAAGGACCGGATCATGGCTGGCGAGGCGGACCACGGTCTGATGGTCTGGGACGGGAAGAGTCCGGGTACTGCGCTGAACGTTTTGCGTCTCTTATGTGCTGGCAAGACGGCTGTCTTGTTCAACGTACCCGCGCGCCGCGCAGTGATGTTCAAGCGGATGGCCGACTGGGACCTGTTCCTGAGCGAGGCGGATGAAGAGCTCCGACGCTCTCTCCGTGAGAGGGCGACGGACGCGGAATGGTTGGCGCGCGATGCAATCCGCCAACCAGGCGGGCTCGATTCGCTCGCCGCGCCGACGGGCGATTTCGGACCGTTGCAGAGCGAGGCCGAGTTGCACGCGACGCTCGATGAGGCATTGAAGGCTGGAGACGCGAAGGCGATCATCGAGGCGCTGGGGAGGATCGCGCGGGTGCGGGGCATGAGCCGGGTCGCCCGAGACACCGGACTTGCGCGTGAAGGGCTCTATCGCGCCCTGAGCGCCGACGGGAACCCTGAATTCTCCACCGTCTTGAAGGTCCTTAACGCCATGGGTTTCAGGCTTGGTGCGATGAAGCTCGCGGCCTGATAGGCTCAATCTGTAACACGCAATTCCCGCTGCCTGAGGGACGCATGCACATCATCGGCATCATCATCGTCGGCTTCATCGCCGGGCTGATCGCCCGCTTCCTGACGCCCGGCCCGACCAATCCAAGCGGCTTCATCCTGACCACGGTGCTCGGCATCCTCGGCGCCGTCGTCGCCACCTGGCTCGGCCAGGCCATGGGCTTTTATGCCGAGGGCGAGAAGGCCGGCTTCATCGGCGCGGTGATCGGCGCCGTCGTCGTGCTTCTGGGCTGGCGCTTCTACGTGCGCAACACCGCGATCTAGAGCATTTTCCAGCGAACCGGCACTCGGTTCGCGTCAAGACAATGCGTAAAAACAAAGAGATAGAGGGTGTGATCGAGTCAACTTGAAGCGATCACACCCTAGTCCGGAACGGAACCTTCCGGTCTTTCACGCGTCGGCAAGGCGGCCGGCGCCTCGGGGGACGTCATGGGCATCATCTGGACCATCATCATCGGCTTTCTCGCCGGCGTCGTCGCCAAGGTGCTGATGCCGGGCGACAACGAGCCGAAGGGCTTCATCCTGACCACGGTGCTCGGCATCGTCGGCGCTTTCGTCGCGACCTGGCTCGGCCAGGCGCTGGGCTGGTACCGGGCCGACCAGAGCGCCGGCTTCATCGGCGCCGTGGTCGGGGCGGTCATCGTGCTCTTGGTCTGGGGCTTCATCGCCCGCCGCCGTACCCCCTGAGGCGACGGTCCCGGCGCGCGGACGGAGCGGTGGCGCACACGCTTCGTTAACCCTTCCTCGCCGTTAATGGGTCTGGACAAATTCGCCCGGAACCCCGGGCCGCGCCTGTTCGAGACCCCGATGCCCGCCTCGCCACCACCCCCGTCCGACGACGCCCGGCAGGGCCCTCGGCACGTGCCGGTGATGCTGGCGGAGGTGATGGCCGCGCTGGCGCCCAGGGACGGCGAGACCATCGTCGACGGCACCTTCGGAGCCGGGGGTTACACGAGCGCCATCCTCTCCGAGCCGGGCACGCGCGTCATCGCGATCGACCGCGATCCCAACGCGGTGCTGGACGGCATGGGGCTGGTCTCGGCCATGCAGGGCCGTCTGACCCTGGTCGAGGACCGCTTCTCCAACCTCGACACCGTGGCGCGGGATCTCGGCCACGCCGCGGTCGACGGGGTGGTCCTCGACATCGGCGTCTCGTCCATGCAGATCGACGAGGCCGGCCGCGGCTTCTCCTTCCGCCAGGACGGCCCGCTCGACATGCGCATGGAAGGGCGGGGCCCAAGCGCGGCGGACCTGGTCAACACGCTCGGCGAGGCCGAACTCTCGCGCCTGTTCTGGACGCTGGGCGAGGAGCGCCGGGCCGGGGCCCTCGCCCGCGCCATCGTCGCCGACCGCGCCGCGGCGCCGTTCCTGCGCACCCGCGACCTCGCCGATCTCTGCGGCCGGGTCATCCGCTCCAAGCCCGGCGACATCCATCCGGCGACGCGCGCCTTCCAGGCCCTGCGCATCGCCGTCAACCACGAGCTCGACGAGCTCGCCGCGGCGCTGCTCGCCGCCGAGCGCATCCTGCGCGCCGGCGGGCGCCTCGTCGTCGTCACCTTCCATTCCCTCGAGGACCGCATCGTCAAGACCTTCCTCGCCGACCGCAGCCGCCGGGATGCCGGCGGCTCGCGCCATGCCCCGCAGGCTGAGCTCGCCCCCGCCACCTTCGAGCTCGTGCATCGCGGCGCCGTCGCGGCCTCCGAGGCCGAAGCCGCCCGCAACCCCCGCGCGCGCTCGGCCAAGCTGCGCGCGGCGGTGCGCACGGCCGCGCCTGCCCGCGACACCGGCACGGATTTCCTCGGGCTGCCCGCCCTCGCGCCCACCGCCGGGAGACGCCGATGACGCGTTTGCTCAACCTGATCCTGTTCGGCGTGCTGATCGCGGCGGCGATCGGCGTCTACTCCATCAAGTACGAGGCGACGCGCCAGGCCGAGAAGGTGGCCAAGCTGCGCCGCGACATCGAGGTGGAGCGGGTGGCGATCGTGACGCTGCGGGCGGAATGGGCCTATCTCACCCAGCCCGAGCGCATCACCGCGCTGGCCCGCAAGCATCTCGACCTGCAGCCCATGCAGATCGAGCAGATCGTCAAGGCGACCGACCTGCCGGACAAGCCGGCGCCGGACGACCAGATCGCCAAGAAGCTCGAAGGGCTCGGCCTCGCCGCGCCCGCGGTGACGGGATCGACGCAATGACCCATCCGGCGACCGACGACATCGCACTGGAGGAGGAGCTGCCGGAGGCGGCGGCGCCCGAGGCCGGCTGGACGGAGCAGGCCGAGGACGCGCCGGCCGAGGCCGAGCCGCCGCGCCGCAAGCCGACGAAGCTGGAGAAGAGCGGCGCCCGCGTCGCCTTCATCATGATCGCCTTCATCGGCCTCTACGTCGCCATCTTCGCCCGGCTGACGCAGCTCGGCATCGCCCCGGGCGACCAGTATGCGGCCAAGCTCACCGCCCAGGACCTGCTCGCCACGGCGCGGCCGGACATCCTCGACCGCAACGGCGAGGTGCTGGCGACCGACATCCGCGTGCCCTCGCTCTATGCCGAGCCGAGGAAGCTCGTCGACGTCGACGAGGCGACGGAAATGATCTCCGCCGCCATGCCCGAGCTCGACGCGCGCGACCTGCGGGAGAAGCTCGCCTCGAAGAAGGGCTTCGTCTGGCTCAAGCGCGAGATCACGCCCAAGCAGCAGGCGGCCGTCTACAAGCTCGGCCTGCCGGGCGTCGGCTTCCTCTACGAGAACAAGCGCGTCTATCCCAACGGGCCGACGCTCAGCCACGTGCTCGGCGCCGTCAACATCGACAACCAGGGCATTGCCGGCATCGAGAAGTATATCGACCGCAAGCGCGGCCTCAGCGAGCTCGCGGCGCTCGGCTATGCCGCCAAGAACCCCGACGACCTGACGCCGGTGCAGCTCTCCATCGACCTCAGGGCCCAGAACGTCATGCGCGACGAATTGGTGCAGGGCATCGCGCATTTCCGCGCCAAGGCCGCGGCCGGCGTGCTGATGGACGTCAACACGGGCGAGATGATCTCGCTGGTGTCGCTGCCCGACTTCGATCCCAACAACCCGGCCGACGCGCTCGATCCCAACCGGATCAACCGCATCAATGTCGGCGTCTACGAGATGGGCTCGACCTTCAAGGCGCTGACGCTGGCGATGGGCATCGATTCCGGCAAGTTCACCACCAACTCGCTGCTCGACGCCCGCACCAGCCTGCGCTTCGGCAAGTGGACCATCCCCGACTATCACGCCACCCACCGCATCCTCACCCTGCCGGAGGTGTTCACCCACTCCTCCAACATCGGCTCGGCCCGCATCGCCCTGTCCCTCGGCATCACGGCGCACAGGGCGTTCCTGGCCAAGATGGGCCAGCTCGATCGCCTCGTCACCGAATTGCCGGAAAATGCGGCTCCTCTGATTCCCGTGCGCTGGACGGATCTCAGCACGGCGACGATCGCCTTCGGCCAGGGCCTCAACGTGGCGCCGCTGCAGGCAGTGATGGCGGTGGGAGCGATGATGAACGGCGGCCACCTGATGAAGCCGACCTTCCTGGTGCGCAGCAAGGATCAGGCGCTGGCCGAGTCCACCACCGTCCTGAAGCCGCATACCTCGGACGTGATGCGCTACCTCCTGCGCCTCAACGCCACCGACGGCTCGGCCAAGAAGGTCGACATTGTCGGCTATCAGGTCGGCGGCAAGACCGGCACCGCCGAGAAGATCGTCAACGGCCGCTATTCCAAGAACAAGGACCACAACTTCACCACCTTCATGGCGGTGTTCCCGTTCGACAAGCCGAAATACCTGCTCCTGACCATCTATGACGAGCCCAAGGCCGTGCCGGAGAGCTACGGCTACACCACGGCCGCCTGGAACGCCGGCGCCACCGCCGGCAAGATCATCACCCGCGTCGCGCCGCTGCTCGGCCAGCAGCCGCGCTTCGAGTTCGTCCCCAACAACCCGCCGCCGCTCTATGCGCCGGCGACCGTGGCGACCGCGCAATGAGCCCGCGGCCGCTCGCCGCCCTGCTGCCGGCCGATGCCGTCCTCGACCCGCGCTTCGCCGCGATGCCGATCGTCGGCATCACGGTCGACTCGCGGGCGGCGCAGCCCGGCTGGCTGTTCTGCGCCATGCCGGGCATCAAGGCCGACGGCATGGACTTCGCCGCGCAGGCGGTTGCAAACGGCGCGGTCGCCGTGCTCGGCGAGCGCGCGGCGCCGCTGCCCGAGGGCATCGCCTTCGCCGGGGTGCCGAACGCCCGCAAGGCCTTGAGCCACGTCGCCGCCGCCTTCCATCCGCGCCAGCCCGCCACCATCGCCGCGGTCACCGGCACCAGCGGCAAGACCTCCGTCGCCGCCTTCGTCCGCCAGATCTGGGCGGCGCTCGGCCTGCCGGCCGCCTCGATCGGCACAGTCGGCCTGGTGGCGCCCTGGGGCGAGACCTACGGCTCGCTCACCACGCCCGACCCGGTGGCGCTGCACGCCCTGCTCGACGAGGTGGCGGGGCGCGGGGTGACGCATCTGGCCATGGAAGCTTCCTCGCACGGGCTCGACCAGCACCGGCTCGACGGCGTGCGCCTCGCCGCCGGCGGCTTCACCAACCTGTCGCGCGACCATCTCGACTATCATCCGACCCTGGAGGCCTATCGCGACGCCAAGCTGCGCCTGTTCTCCGAGCTGCTGCCGCCGGGCGCGGCGGCGGCGATCGAGACCGATCACCCCGAGGCGCAGGCCTTCGTCGATGCCGCCGCGGCGCGCGGCCTGAATGTCCTGACGGTCGGCGAAAAAGGCAGCGGCATCAAGCTGCTGTCGATCGACGTGCAAGGCTTTTCCCAGGGCCTGCGTCTGGAGCATCGCGGCGCCGTCCATGCGGTGCGGCTGCCGCTCGCCGGGCGCTTCCAGGTCGAGAATGCCCTGGTGGCGGCGGGGCTGTGCATCGGCTGCGGCGCCGAGCCCGCCGCCGTCTTCGCGGCGCTGGAGCGGCTGGAGGGCGCCAAGGGCCGGCTGGAGCGCGTCGGCGCGGTCAACGGCGCACCGGTGTTCGTCGACTATGCCCACAAGCCCGATGCGCTGGAGAAGGCGCTGGAGGCGCTGCGCCCCTTCGTGCGCGACCGCCTGGTGGTGGTGTTCGGCTGCGGCGGCGACCGCGACCCCGGCAAGCGGCCGATGATGGGCGCCATCGCCGCGCGCCTGGCCGACCGGGTCATCGTCACCGACGACAATCCGCGCAGCGAGGACCCGGCCGCGATCCGCGCCGCCGCGCTCGCCGCAGCGCCGGGCGCGATCGAGATCGGCGACCGGGGCGAGGCGATCCGCACCGCCGTGGCCGAGCTGCGCCCGGGCGACGCCCTGCTCATCGCCGGCAAGGGCCACGAGCCCGGCCAGATCGTCGGGCGCACCGTGCTGCCCTTCTCCGACCACGAGGTCGCCAGGGCGGCGATCTCGGCCGCCGGGACGCGATCGCCCCAGGCGACCGGGGACGAACCGCATTTTTTGCCCGCCGACACCTTGAATCGAGACCAGCTTTGATCTCAAACGCTCTCAGCCGCTTCCGATCATTGACGTAACGAGAAGGTATCGGCGGGCGCGACATTGGGTTGCGTGCGTTTCGCCTTCTCCGAGGTTTCCCCATGCTCTATTGGCTCAGCCGGTTCAGCGAACACGTCGAACTGCTCAACGTGTTCCGCTACATCACCTTTCGCACCGGCGGAGCCATCGCCACCGCGCTGCTCTTCGTGTTCTTCTTCGGTCCGGCCAGCATCTCCTGGCTTCGGGTGAAGCAGGGCAAGGGCCAGCCGATCCGCGAGGACGGGCCGCAGTCGCACCTGTCCAAGAAGGGCACGCCGACCATGGGCGGCCTGATGATCCTGTCGGGCCTGCTGGTCTCGGTGCTGCTCTGGGCCAATCTCAGCAACGCCTATGTCTGGATCGTGCTCCTGGTGACGCTCGGCTTCGGCGCCATCGGCTTCTACGACGACTATCTGAAGGTGACGAAGCAGAGCCATGCCGGCTATTCCGGCCGCGCGCGCCTGGCGCTGGAGGGCGCGGTCGCCGCTGCCGCCGCGATCGGCATCGCCTATGTCGCGGGCACGCCGCCGTTCTCGACGTCGCTGGCCTTCCCGTTCTTCAAGGACCTCCTGCTCAACCTCTCCTATTTCTTCGTCGTGCTCGCCGCCTTCATCGTCGTCGGCGCCGGCAACGCGGTCAATCTCACCGACGGGCTCGACGGCCTCGCCATCGTGCCGGTCATGGTGGCGGCGGCGAGCTTCGGCTTCATCTCCTACCTCGCCGGCAACGCGGTGTTCTCCAACTACCTGCAGATCCATTTCGTGCCCGGCACCGGCGAGCTCGCCATTGTCTGCGGCGCCACCATCGGCGCCGGCCTCGGCTTCCTCTGGTTCAACGCGCCGCCGGCCCAGATCTTCATGGGCGACACCGGCTCGCTGGCCCTCGGCGGCATGATCGGCACCGTCGCCGTCGCCACCAAGCACGAGATCGTGCTCGCCGTGATCGGCGGCCTGTTCGTGCTCGAGGCGGCCTCGGTGATCATCCAGGTGATCTCGTTCCGCTACACCGGCAAGCGCGTGTTCAAGATGGCGCCGATCCACCATCATTTCGAGCAGCTCGGCTGGAAGGAGCCGCAGGTGGTGGTGCGCTTCTGGATCATCTCGGTGGTGCTGGCGCTGATCGGCCTCGCCACGCTGAAGCTGCGGTGAGCCCATGACGCCGATCACCTCGCTGGCCGGCCGCACGCTCGCCGTGTTCGGCCTCGGCGGCTCCGGCCTCGCCACGGCGCTGGCGCTCCAGGCCGGCGGCGCCCGCCCGATCGTCTGGGACGACAGCGCCGCCAAGGTCGAGGAGGCGCGGGGCCGGGGCCTCGACGCGCAGCCGTTGGACAAGCTCGACTGGAGCGGGATCGCCGCCCTGGTGCTCTCGCCCGGCGTGCCGCTGACCCATCCCGAGCCGCACTGGACGGCGAAGCTGGCGCGCTCGCACGGCGTCGAGATCGTCGGCGACATCGAGCTCTTCGCCCGCGAGCGCCGCGCCGTCGCCCCGGAGGCGCCGTTCATCGCCATCACCGGCACCAACGGCAAGTCGACCACCACGGCCCTGATCGCCCATCTCTTCGCCGCGGCCGGCCGTGACGTGCAGCTCGGCGGCAATATCGGCACGGCGATCCTGTCGCTTGAGCCGCCGTCACCGGCGCGCGTGCATGTCATCGAGTGCTCGTCCTTCCAGATCGACCTCGCGCCGACCATCGACCCCTCGGTCGCGGTGCTGCTCAACGTCACCGAGGATCATCTCGACCGCCACGGCACCATGGAGGCCTATGCCGCGATCAAGGCCCGGCTCGCCGCCGGCGCGCGCACGGCGATCGTCGGCGTCGACGATGACTGGACGCGAGCCATCGCCGACCGGCTGGAGAGCGAGGGGCACAGGGTGGTGCGCATCTCCGTGCTGCGGCGCCTGCCCGACGGCGTCTATGCCGAGGGCGAGACCATCGTCCGTGCCAAGGGCGGCGTGCCCGAGCCGGTGGCGAGCCTTGCCGGCATCGGCTCGCTGCGCGGCGCCCACAATGCCCAGAATGCCTGCGCGGCCTTCGCCGCGGCCTCGGCGGCCGGGCTCTCGCCCGCCGAGATCCAGGCGGGCATGGCGAGCTTTCCCGGGCTTGCCCATCGCATGCAGCAGGTCGGCCGGCGCGGACCGGTGCTGTTCGTCAACGATTCCAAGGCGACCAACGCCGACGCCGCCGCCAAGGCGCTCGCCTCCTTCGACACCATGTTCTGGATCGCCGGCGGCAAGCCCAAGACCGGCGGCATCGCCGCGCTGGAGGGCTTTTTTCCGAAGATCGTCAAGGCTTACCTGATCGGCGCGGCCACGGAGGAGTTCGCCGCGACGCTCGAAGGCAAGGTGCCGTTCGTGCGCGCCGGCACCATCGCCAACGCCGTCGAGCTCGCCGCCGCCGACGCGGGCGCGTCGGGCCTGGCCGAGCCGGTGGTGCTGCTCTCGCCGGCCTGCGCCTCGTTCGACCAGTTCCGGAATTTCGAGGAGCGGGGCAAGGCGTTCGAGGCGGCGGTGAAGGCGGTGGTGGGGGAGGAGTGAGGCGATCGGGGGCACCTATCCGCACAAGCCTGCCGGCGGAGGAGGCGCCGTTGATGACGCCGTGGGGGCAGCTATGACTTCGATCGATGATGGCTTCCTCTACTACGAGAGGGAGTATGCGGGTGAGCCGGGCGAACGCGTCCTGAGCATCCCCGCAGGCATCGGCTCGAAGGATGCCTTGCTCGCCGCGCTCGACGGCGCTGCGCATTTTCCATATTTCGGCTGGAACTGGGACGCGCTGGACGAGTGCCTGAGGGACCTTCAATGGATTCCTGAGAATCGGATCGTTGTCCGTCATGCCGATCTGCCGCTGAAGAATGAGCCTGACGAATGCGCGATCTACCTGGACATCTTGAAGTCGGCGATCCAGGACTGGGCCCGCGACGAGCGCGGTCCAGCCTTGCGCAAGCAGTTCCCGGACTTGATCTACGTAGAGCACACATTGGTGGCAGTATTTCCGGTGGCCGTGCGGCTGGACATCGAGACGATGATGGCGCCGGCGAGACGTGCGGAGCTATGACTATGCGGATTGTGCGGACAGTTGATTTTTCTCACTGCCCGGCTGGGCTGGAGCATGGTCCGAGTAAACTGTCCCGGTAATCGGCCGATCGCATCGCTTTGGCGACGATCGGCACATCTGGTATCGGTCATCCATGCTTCTTGCCACCGTGCCAAAGGCATTTGTCTACCTGACGCGCCGGGGACGTGATCTGCTCCTCTTGGCGCATCCTGATCACCCCGATGCGGGACTCCAGGTGCCGGCCGGCACAATCCAGACGGGAGAGACCCCGGCCCAGGCCGCAGCCAGAGAGCTGGCCGAGGAGACCGGGATAGGCCACGTCGGAATTGACGATTTTCTCGGCGAGACCATTTACGATATGCGCTCGTTTGGCAGGCAGGAACTGCACCATCGGTTCTTCTATCATGCTCATTTTGACGGCGATGGCCCGGAGCGATGGTGTCATTTTGAAGAGCACGCAGGCACTGCGCCAATCCGGTTTGATCTGTTCTGGTGGAGTTCTTCTCGAGGTCTTCCGGATCTGATCGCGGGACATGGCGATCTGCTGCACCGGCTTTCAATATTCTCCCGCGACACTTGACGGCCGCTCTCTGCCCCTTCCGGTCCCGCGTCAGGGCTTCGCCGGCAGGCGCGGCAGGAACACTGTCAGAAGGCCGATGACCGGCAGGAACGAGCAGGCCTTGTAGACGTTCTCGATGCCGATGCTGTCGGTCAGTCCGCCGAGGAAGGCGGCTGCGATGCCGCCGAGCGCGAAATTCAGGCCGTAGAACAGGCCGCCGATCAGGCCGATGCGCTTGGGGACCAGATCCATGGCGTAGATCATGATCGAGGCAAAGGCGCTGGCCATCATCACGTTGATGATGACCGTCAGAACCCCGGTCCAGAACAGGTCCACGTATGGCAGCAGCAGCGTGAACGGCAGTGGGCCGACAATCGAGATCCAGATGACGCGGTAGCGGCCGATCCTGTCTCCGACGATGCCGCCGAGGAGCACGCCGGCGGCCGAAGCGATGAAGATGATGAACAGCATCACCTGCGATGTCGCAATCGACACGCCGAAACGATCCATCAGGTAGAATGTGTAGAACGATCGGAAGCTTTCCAGATAGGAGAGCTTCGAGGCCATCAGGACGGTCAGGATCACCAGGCCGAACACGATGGTGCCGCGCGAGTACGATGCTTGCCTGCCCTGCGCATGCGCCTGCGAGGCCAGGGCATTGAACTGCGTGCGGATCGCGGCTTGCCGCCGGGCGGTCCAGGTCAGCAGCACCATGGCCAGGATCGCCATGGCGGCGAACATCGCCAGGCTGCTCTGCCCGCGGGGCACGATGATGAAGGCGGCGAGGAGCGGGCCGAGCGCGCCGCCGATCTGTCCTCCCACCTGGAAGATGCCCTGGGCCAGGCCCTGCCTGCCGCCCGAGGCGTAGCGGGCCGACCGCGTGGCTTCGGGGTGAAAGATCGACGAGCCGATGCCGACGAGCGTGACGGAGATCAGGACGAGCGCGTAGCTCGTCGCGTAAGCCAGGCTGAGCAGGCCGACGAGCGTGAAGATCATTCCCACCGCGCCCGAGTAGGGCAGGGGATGGCGGTCCGTATAAAGGCCGATTGCGGGCTGAAAGAGCGCGCCGGCGATCTGGAATGTCAAAGTGATCATTCCGATCTTGGCGAAATCCAGCGAAAATTCGCTCTTGAGTATCGGATAGACCGCGGGGATCAGGGACTGGACGGTGTCGTTCAGCAGATGCGAAAGACCCAGCGCGAGCAGGACCGCCATGTAGACATTGGGTCGCGCGGCAGGCGTTGCGCGGCTATCCGGTTCCGCATCGGCAGAAAGCGTGCTCATCGGCCGTTTCCAGGAGTTCTTGTTGTCGAGGCGGGGTCCAGCGGTGAAGTATCCGTAGGCCGATTGTCGATTACAGGGATACTCCACGGAATTCCAGCTGCGTCAGACCCGCGCTGCCGGCTTGTGCAAAGACCGCGGGCTCGGCAGGCCCTGGATGCGCCTGCCGAGCCCGTGGGCATGGGCGATGTCGCGAGGGGTCAGCTGATGCTGCTGACCTTGCCGTTGACGTCATAGGTGAGGGTCACGCCCCAGACCGTCAGCGAGCCGCCGCGGGCGTCGATGACGTTCGAGCTCGTGTAGTCGGGGTCCGTTCTCATGCCACCGCCGATCTGTTCGAGCTCGTCCTCGGACAGGTCCCGCAACTCGGTGGCCGGCATGTCGCTGGCATGCGTCATGGTGCTGCTCCTGGTTCGTTGGGCGCAGGGCGGCGAGTCCGTCGCTGCGTGGTGCTTTGTCGGACGGATCGTCGTGCCGGGCTGTGACGATGGGCACACGCCTCGCGAAGGCGGCGCGCGGCCTCCTAAGCCTGCGCCGCGTAGCCGCCGTCGACGGGAAGGGCGATGCCGGTGACGAAGTCGGAGCCCGGGCCGGCCAGGAACACCGCAGCAGCGGCGAGGTCGTCGGGCCTGCCCCAGCGTCCGGCCGGCGTCCGGGCGATCACCTGGTCGTGCAGATGCGGCGTCGCCGCGCGGCCGCGGATGGTCAGGTCGGTCTCGATCCAGCCGGGCAGGATGGCGTTGACGCGGATGCCGTGCTGCGCCCAGGCCGAGGCCAGCGCCTTGGTCAGCTGCACCACGCCGCCCTTGCTGGCGCCATAGGGCGCCGCAAAGCCCGCGCCGAACAGCGAGGTCATCGAGCCGATGTTGATGATCTTGCCGCCCGTCCGCTTCATCATGGGAAAGACGGCCATGGTGGCGAGGAAGGCGCTGGTGAGGTTGGCGTCGAGGAGCATGTGCCATTCCTCCAGGCTGTACTCCTCCGGCTGCTTGCGCACATTGGTGCCGGCATTGTTCACTAGGATGTCGATCCGCCCGAAGGCGGCGAAAGCCTCCGCCGCCAGGCGCTTGCAGTCCTCCTCCCGCGTCACGTCGGCGTTGAGGGCCATCACCGTGGCGCCGGCCTCGGCCAGGTCCCGCTCGGCGCGGCGGTTCTTCTCGTCGCTGCGGCCGGCGATGACGATCCCGGCGCCGGCCGCGGCGAGGCCCCGGGCGATCGCCAGGCCGATGCCGCCGTTGCCGCCGGTGACGATCGCGACCTTTCCCGAAAGATCGAACGCCGCGGCGAGGCCGGGCGGCGGCTGATGCCTCGAAGGGGTCATGGTGCCTCGCGAGCCGTCCGGGTGCCCGGCGCGGTCATCCCTGCTGCCCATAGGCCGCCACGACCTTGGCGATGGCGGCGGCGATCTCTCCCGGATGGTCGTCGCCGAAGCCCTCCGTCCACCACATGCACACCGTCTCCCGGCAGGCCTTCTCGGCCACCGGACAGATCTCGTCGGCATAGTTCCAGTTGCGCGCCGCAGCCAGGGTGAAGGGCCAGCCGGACGTGCCGAAGGTCTTGTGCTCGCGGATCACGGGGTACTTGTAGAGGGGGATCGGGCCGGGATAGCCGACGAAGCCGTCGATGCCCTCGGCGGTGAGCGCCTTCATCACCTGGGTCACGGGGACACGCAGGCGCTCGGGCGCCAGGCGAAAGCCATAGAAGAAGAACGTGCCTTGCGTCTCCGCGCGGATCGCGATGGGCTCGACGTCGACGCCAGCGAGCGCCGCGGTCAGCCGCTCGGCCGAGCGGATACGGCGCTCCACCATGCCGGGCAGCTTGCGCAGCTGGGCCAGGCCGACCGCCGCCTGCAGCTCGGTCATGTGGTAGTTCGGCGCCAGGAACAGATGGTCGCGGCCGCCCTTGTCGCGCGGCCAGCCCTTGTCGGCGCATTGGCGCAGGGCGCGCCCGAAACGCCCGTCCTCGCGGGCGATCACCATGCCGCCGTCACCGGTGGTCATGTGCTTGGACTGCTGGAAGCTGAAGCAGCCGATGTCGCCCATCGTCCCGCACAGGCGCCCCCGGTCCGTCGCCAGCAGGGCCTGGGCGCAGTCCTCGATGACGAAGAGGCCATAGCGCGCCGCGATGGCCATGATCGCGTCCATGTCGGCGGGGTTGCCGTAGATATGGGTGACGATGATGGCGCGCGTCCGCTCGGTGATCCGCTCCTCGACCGAGGCGGGGTCGAGGCTCTGGGTGCGGGGATCGACGTCGGCGAACACGGGAACGGCGAGCTGCGACAGCACGGGGATGGCCGTCCCCATGTCGGTGATAGGGGAGAGGATGACCTCGTCGCCCGGCTCGGGGTTGAGATAGAGCAGGGCGGTGTGCAACGCGGCCGTGCCGCTGCTGACGGAGACGGCGCTCTCCACGCCATAGAGCGCGGCGAAGGCGGCCTCGAACTCGGCAGTCTTGCGGCCGTAGAGGAACGACAGGCTGCCGGATGTGATCACCTCCCGCAATTGCTCCAGTTCCTCCGCGCCGAGCGAGCGGCCGGAGGCGTCGCGGATGCTGGGGAGGCGCTCCGGGATGACCGGTGAGCCGCCGTCGATGGCCAATGGAGACGTCATGGTGCTCTTCCCCCTAAAAGCGTTTTGCGATTTGGCGGAATCGCCAAGCATCGCAAAGACGCGTCGAAACAATGAGCTAGAGCAAAGCAGCGTTTCCGCCCAAACGCGCTTTGCTCTAGGGATGGGCAGGTGAAAGGGTGCCGGCGCCCGGCGGCGCGGCAGGATGCATGGGGATGGGCGGCGGCCCGGACCGGGCCGGCGCTTCAGCCCTTGCGTTCTCGGCGGGCGACGGCGGGGAGGGCCGCGCGCGGCTGCCGGCTCTCCTCGACGATCTTGCTCTTGATGACCTCGCGCAGCGTCTGCGCCAGGTTGGGGGTGGCGCTGGAGCAGTTGACCAGCAGGCGGCTGCCCTTGGGATCGAGCGACATGTAGCCGTGCTTCATGGTGCTGTCCAAGTAGAGCGAGTCGTTCTTGGCGAGGTCGATCGGCTCGTAATATTCGCTGAAGATCCGCACCGCCCCCTCCAGCACGACGACGAACTCCTCGCCGACATGGGAGGTGAGCTCGCCCATCTGCGCCTCGGTGCTGGCGCGCACCTCGATATGGATCGGCACGATGCGCTTGTGGGCGACGTCCGAGCACAGATAGGTGTAGGTGTAGAACTCCGTCTCCAGCGCGCCGCCGGCAAATTGCAGGCTGACGCTGCGCCGGGCCAGGATCCGCTCGGGCTGGTCGGTAACGGGCTGCGGCCCCAGGAGGTCGGCGATCTCGACGTTGAGGCCGCGGCTGAGCTGCAGGATCTTCTCGTAGGTCGGCGACAAGAGCCCGTTCTCGATTTTTGAGAGCGTGGCGGTCGAGATGCCGGTCATCGCGCTGACCTCGGCCAGCGTCCAGCCGTGATAGGCCCGGCGTTCCCGCAGCAGCCGGCCCAGGGGTGGATTGTCTTCGGCCATCGGTCCCCTCCTCGTGCTCACGCCTGGCGCGTCGCGAAGCTGCGGCGCAGCAGCAAGGCACCAATGCTGGCAGCGATCGTGGTGATCAACAAGACGATCGACACCAGGGCATTGATTTCGGAGGAAAATCCGACGCGCATCATCGCCCAGAGCCGGAGCGGCAGGGTGGGGTCGCCGCCCGCCAGGAAGAAGGTCACCAGCGTCTCGTCGAGGCTGATGGTCAGGGCGAGCAGGGCGCTGGTGATCATCGCCGAGGCGAGCTGCGGCAGCACGACCAGGCGGAAGGTCGTGAACGGCCGGGCGCCGAGGTCGGCCGAGGCTTCGAGCTGCGAGGTCGGCAGCGCCTCCAGCCGCACCATCACCAGGCGGTAGATGATGCTGATGACGATGGCGACATGGCCGACGGCGACGGTGAACAGGCTGCGCTCGACGCCGAGCTGGCGGAAGGTGATGAGCAGCGAGATGCCGGTGACGATCGCCGGCAGCACGAAGGGCAGGAAGATCACCAGCTCGACATAGGCCCGGCCGCGCCGCTCGCCGGTGCGCATGTACCAGGCGATGGCCAGCGCGAGCGCCATGGCTGACGTGACCGAGCCGCCGGCCACGAGCAGCGTGTTGCCGAGGGCCGACAGGATCGAGCGGTTCTGCGCCAGCGCGGCGTAATGCTGGAACGAGAAGCTGGTCCAGACCACGCTTCCGCGCTGGATGTCGAAGAAGGACAGGACCACGACCAGCAGCGCCGGCCCGTAGAGCAGCAGGAAGACGAAGCCGGCGAACAGCCAGAGCACGCCGAGGGTGATACGCTCGGTGCGGGTCATGACGCGCGTCCCCGGCGGTTGAGCAGGCCGGCCACGGCCAGGATGATCACGATCGCCATGAGCAGCATCACGGCGAGGGCGGCGCCGAACGGCCAGTCGAACGCCATGCCGAACTGGCTCCAGATGGCGCGGCCGAAGGTGAAGCCCTGGCTGCCGCCGACCATCTGCGGCGTGAGGAAGTCGCCGAGGGCGAGCACCATGACGAACAGGCCGCCGACGATCGAGCCCGGCAGGCTGAGCGGCAGCACCACATGCCGGAAGGTATAGCCGGGCCGGCCGCCGAGGTCGGCCGAGGCCTCGACCAGCGAGGGGGGAATCCGCTCCAGCGACAGGAAGATCGGCAGGATGGCGAAGGGCAGATAGATGACGGTCATGGTGATCAGCACCGCCGTCTGGTTGAACACGAACAGGGTGCTGGGCGCGGTCAGGACGTGGGACCATACCAGCAGCGTGTTGAGAACGCCGTTGAAGCCGAGGATGGTGCGCATGGCGTAGATCTTGACGATGTAGTTCATCGCCAGCGGGATCACGCTGCACAGCAGCATGAAGTAGCGCAGCGAGCCTTCCAGCCGCCAGATCAGGTAGGCGACGATATAGCCGGCCAGAAGCCCGAACAGCGCCACGAGGCCGGCGAGGCGCAGCGTGCCGAGATAGACGCCCCAATAGGTCGCGTCGGACAGGAAGGTCCGGTAGTTCTCCAGGGTGGGGCTGCGGTCGAGCACGCCGTGATCGATGCGCCAGAAGCTGGAGACCAGGAAGGCGAGCATCGGCACCAGGATCAGCGCCGTCGGAACGCCGTAGACCAGGAGCTTCGCCAGTGCGGCCGTGACGGCGCGGTGGCGCCGGGTCGAGGCGAGGGACATCGGCGCGGCGGGATCCAGGGTCATCGTCGACGCGGTCATGATGTCAGCACGTCCCGTTCGAGCAGGCTGGCCCGTCGCAAATCCCAGCGCGCCGCCACGGTCTCGCCGACGCTGAGCGCCGGCAGGCTGGCGGTCGGCATGCTCGCCCGCAAGGCGAAGGCCTGCGGCTCGCCGGCCTCGAGCACCACCTGCGACACGGCGCCCAGGAAGGTGACGGAGCGCACGCGCGCCACCACGTCCTGCGGCCGGGCGGCCGGCAGCGGGGCGATCTCGATGTGCTCCGGACGCACCACGAGATGGATGCGCGCGCCCTCGGCCACCGGCTCGTCGGCGGCGATCGCCACGCGGCCGACGGCGCTCTCCACCTGCCGATGCCCGTCGGCCCGGCTGCCGACCACGGCGGGGATGACGTTGTTGTCGCCGAAGAAGCGGGCGACGAACTCGCTGGCGGGCCGAAGATAGATCTCCTCGGGCGTGCCGACCTGCTCGATCCGGCCATGGTTCATCACCACGATCCGGTCCGCCATGGCGATCGCCTCCTGCTGGTCGTGTGTCACGAACAGGAAGGTGGTGTGGATGCGCCGCTGCAGCTCCTTGAGGAAGTCCTGCATGGCGCGCCGCAGGCCGGCGTCGAGCGCGGCGAGCGGCTCGTCGAGCAGCACGATCTTCGGCTCGCACACGATCGCCCGGGCCAGCGCCACGCGTTGGCGCTGGCCGCCGCTGAGCTCGCCGGGGTAGCGGTGCGCCTTGTCGGCGAGCTCGACGATCGACAGCACCTCCGCCACGCGCCGCGCGATCTCGGCCTTCGGCCGGCCACGCACCCGGAGGCCGTAGCCGACATTCTCCGCCACCCGCATGTGCGGGAAGAGCGCATAGTCTTGGAACACGGTGTTGAAGGGGCGCTCGAAGGTCGGCTCGCCGACGATGTCGCGCCCCTCGAACAGGATCTGGCCGCTGCTCGGCGCGGTGAAGCCGCCGATCATCCGCAGGATGGTGGTCTTGCCGGAGCCCGACGGGCCGAGGATGGCGATGAACTCGCCGTCCCGGATGGCGAGGTCGACCGGCTCCAGCACCTGGACCTGGCGATAGGCCTTGCTGACGCCGGCGAGGCGCAGGATGATGTCGCGGCTCATGGTCTCACCCCCCGGACGTCATGGCGCCTGGGTCGCCTTGATCTCGTTCCACAGCTTGATGCGCTTTGCCTGGTCCTCCGGCGCCTCCAGGAAGACGAGGCGGTCGGCATAGGTCAGGCCGATCTTGGCGTTGGCCTCGAGGTTGGTGGTGTTGCCGTAGCCGGTCTTCTCGCTGATGTAGGTGCCGACGCGCTTGTCGAGCATGAAGTCGATCCAGGCATGGGCGAGCGCGTCGTCGCGGGCGCCGGCGCTGATCGTCCAGCAGTCGATCCAGCCGATCGCGCCCTCCTTCGGGATGACCAGGGCGGCATCGACGCCCTTCTTCTGCAGCATCGGGACCTGCGGTTCGCCCATCGACATCATCAGCACCACATTGCCCTGGGCGAAGATCGAGACGCCGTCGTCGAAGCCGGCATAGTAGGTGAGCACGTATTTCTTCTGCTCGATCAGCTTGGCCTTCACCGCCGCGAAATCGGCGTC
Source organism: Labrys wisconsinensis (assembly GCF_030814995.1). Taxonomy (GTDB): domain Bacteria; phylum Pseudomonadota; class Alphaproteobacteria; order Rhizobiales; family Labraceae; genus Labrys; species Labrys wisconsinensis. The sequence goes on from NZ_JAUSVX010000014.1 coordinate 21,334, forward strand.
GCTCATGTTGAACGGGTCCTTGATGCCGAGAAACAGCGCCGTCGTGACGATGGCATTGGTGGCATCGTCCATGGCGATGGCGCGGCCCTGGTACTTGTCGTCCCAGAGCACGCTCCAGCTGTCGGGCGGGGTCGGGAACTCCTTCTTGTCGTAGATCAGCGGGATCGAGCCCCAGGCGAAGGGCGCGGCATAGGTCTTGCCGTCGAAGACGATCGCCTTGACCGCCTGGAAGGTGGGGCCGAGGTTGGCGCGGTTGGGCAGGCGGTCGAGCTGCAGGGGCTTGAGGAGCTTCTGCTCGACCAGGCGCTTGTAGGACGAGGTCTCGACCGCGATGACGTCGAAATCCTCGCCATTGGAGGCCAGCAGCTTGGCGAAGATCTCGTCGACGCTGCCGGTATAGGTCACCTTGACCGTGGCGTTGTGCTTGGCCTGGAACTCGTTGACCCACTGGTCGTCGGCATAGCCTTCCCAGGTCAGGAGCCGGAGCTCGGGGGGCGCCGCCCGAGCGGCGCGCGGCATGGCCGTGGTCGAGAGGGCGGCCGCTGCCGCGGCCGAGAGAAATTCGCGCCTGTTCACGGTGATCTCCTGGATGGATGGAGGAATCGATTTTTTCTTGTCGCGATAGATCCTCGCCCGATACTTCCGAAAGCAAGGGAAGATCGGCGGTATTGCACTTTCGTTCAGCACCGTGATCGCCGCATCTCTTGCGACGAACATCATCATGCGTCGAGAATCTTCACCTCGACGATCAAAACACTCGCGATATCCCGGCCTAACGCGTCGTCCGGGGATCAATGAGGCGGTTCGTCATGGCCGGGACGAGCCCGGCCATGACGGCCGAGAGCGCAGCGCCCTTAATCTGCGGACACCCGCTAAGCCGCTCGTGATGTCAGAATCCCTAGCGGCTTCTTTTTCGAGATTCAAGCAAATTTTTCGTATCCGAATTTTATTGACGCGATTTTTCGCATCGCTAACTTGCCCCGGCCACGGAGAAAAACGATGAAACCCGCCACCCGCCTGATCGGCAATGGCTGCCCGATTCCGCAGATCGGCCTCGGCACCGCCCCCCTCGGAGGGCTCTATTCCCCCGTCGCCGCGGACGAGGCGGCGGCGACCCTGGATGCGGCCTGGGCCCGGGGCGTGCGTTTCTTCGACACCGCCCCGCAATATGGCAACGGGCTTTCCGAGCGGCATCTCGGCGCCTTCCTCGCCGGCAAGCCGCGCGAGGATTTCGTGCTGGCCACCAAGGTCGGCCGTCTGCTGCGCGTCCCCGCCCGGTCGGACGGCGAGGACGCCTACTACAAGGGCACGCCGCCGGAGCGGCCGGTATTCGACTTCAGCTATGACGGCGTGATGCGCAGCGTCGAGGAGAGCCTGGCGCGGCTGAACCTGTCCCGCGTCGACATCCTCCACATCCACGATCCCGACGATCACTACGAGGCCGCGCTCTCCGGTGCCTACAAGGCGCTCGACGCCTTGCGGAGCCAGGGCGTGATCAAGGCGGTCGGCGCCGGCATGAACCAGTGGCAGATGCTGGCCCGCTTCGCGCGGGACGGCGTCTTCGACTGCTTCCTGCTCGCCGGGCGCTACACGCTTCTCGACCAGAGCGGGCTCGCCGAGTTCCTGCCGCTCTGCCAAGCCCGCAACATCGCCGTGTTCGCGGCGGGCGTCTACAACAGCGGTATCCTGGCCGACCCGCGCGCCGGCGCCAAGTTCAACTATGCCGACGCGCCGACAGAACTCGTCGAGCGGGCGCTGGCGCTGGAGGCGGCCTGCCGCCGCCACGGCGTGCCGCTGCGCGCCGCGGCGATGCAGTTCCCGGCCGCCCACCCGGCGGTCGCCTCGACGCTCACCGGTGCGCGCAGCCCGGCCGAGCTTGGCGACAATCTCGACATGGTCGAGGTCACCATCCCCGCGGCGCTGTGGCAGGACCTCGCCGCGGAGGGGCTGATCCCGCCCGAGGCGCCGCTGCCCTCCGCCCGTGCCGCCCAGTGAACCGGAGACATGCCATGCTGATAGGCCTCGATCCCATTCTCCCGCCTGATCTCCTGTCGCACCTGCGGGCCATGGGCCACGGCGACGAGATCGTCATCGCCGACGGCAGCTTTCCCGCGACGACCGTGGCCAGGCGCCTCGTCCGCATCGACGGCGCCGGCCTGCGGCGGGTGCTGCGGGCCGTGCTCGCGCTGCTGCCGCTCGACGAGTCCGAGCCCGATCCGGTCATCGGCATGCAGGTGATCGGCGATCCCGGCAAATGGATGCCGATGCACGCGGAGATCGCCGAGGCGGTGGCGCGGGTCGCGCCGGCGGTCGAGACGAAGCTGATCGACCGGCACGTCTTCTACCGCCGCGCCGCCGAGGCCTTCGCCGTCGTCGCCACCGGCGAGACCGGCTTCTACGGCAATGTGCTGCTGCGCAAGGGCACGATCGAAAACCCGGTGGTGGCGGGATGACCGGCTCTCAGGACCAGGCCGGCCCGGCCTTCGATCGCTGCCGCTGGCTGAACGAGCCGGCGCGCTGGAGCCGGGGGGCGGACGGGCTCACCGTCGTGACCGACGCGGCCACGGATTTCTGGCGCGAGACGCATTACGGCTTCACGCGCCATACCGGCCATGTCTTCGGCTGTGACGCGGAGGGCGGCTTCACCGCGAGCGTGCGGGTGCAGGCCCGCTACGAGGCGCTCTACGACCAGGCCGGCCTGATGGTGCTGGTGGACGAGCGGACCTGGGTCAAGGCCGGGGTCGAATGGTCCGACGGCGGGCCGCTGCTGGCCAGCGTGCTGACGATCGGGCAGTCCGACTGGGCCGTCGGTGCGCTCGACGGCGACGCCGCGGACTTCCGGCTGCGGGCCACCGTGGAGGCCGGCGTGCTGCGCCTCCAGGCCTCCTCGGACGGCAAGGTCTGGCCGCTGGTGCGGCTCTGCTCCTTTCCGCAGGCGAGCCGCTGCTTCGTCGGGCCGATGTGCTGCACGCCCGAGCGCGCCGGCCTTTCCGTGCGCTTCTCCGAGTTCACGGTAGGCCCGCCGCTGCGCAAGGACCTGCACGATCTGTCCTGACGGCCGTCACCGCCGCGCGGTCACCGACAGCTCCGGCCGCGTGCTCAGCGTCTGGAACACCACGCAGTAGCGCTCGGTCAGCTTGATCAGCGAATCGATCCGCTCCTGCGGCTCGTCGGTGTCGAGGTCGAAGGCGAGGCGGATGGCGCGGAAGCCCACGGGCGCATCCTTGGCGACGCCGAGCGTGCCGCGGAAGTCGAGGTCGCCTTCGGCCGTCACGGCGGCGTGGCCGAGCTTGAAGTCGAGGGCGGTCGCCACTGCTTTCAGGGTGACGCCGGCGCAGGCGACCAGCGCCTCCAGCAGCATGTCGCCGGAGCAGAGCTCCAGGCCCGTGCCGCCGGTGGCCGGATGCAGGCCGGCGACGGCCAGCGCCCGGCCGGTCTCGACCTTGCAGGCGATCGACTGGTCGTCGACCGCGCCTTTGGCCCGGAGCGTGATCAGCGCCTGCCCGGGGTCGTCGCGATAGGCCTGCTTGAGCGGGGCCTGCAGGGCCTTCAGGGCGGTGGCGTCCATGGCGTGCTCCGTTGTCGGTCGGTGTATCCGTTCCGGTCAGGTCAGAAGGTGCGATTTCCCCAAGCTGCCCAGACACGTGGCTTGAGTTGCAGGGCGAAATTATCAAGGCGCAGGGCCTGCGGGAAGGACACGACCAGCGCCTCCTGGTCCTGGTTCACGACGAGGCGCAAGGCCTCAGCACCCCGGAGTTCGAACTTCGCAATCTCTCGCCCTGAGAGAATGAGGCAGGTCGTGATGTCCCCGTAGGACGAGACAATATGACATCGGACTTCGATGTCACCCCGGAGGGTTCTGAAATCGAGAGTGTTGTACGCCCAAGGTGTGTCGGGATGCAGCACCACGGGCTCGGCCTCAAAAAACGCGACGAGTTCATGGTCAGGCGGAATCTCACAGCTCATGGGGATGTCCCGGCCTTTCGGTTCGCGCGCGTCGGTTAACACGAAGTCCCACTTTGGCCCAAAGCGTGCACGAGCCGTTCGAGCGCTGCCTGCCCCGATGGATAGGCGGTCTCGGGTCAGAGCGCGACATCGTGATGAGCCGTGAGCGGAGGGCTGGGCTAGGGTCTCGCCGCCCCCTCCCTCAGCTGCGGCTCGGCCGCAAGGCAGGTTCCCATGCGATCTCTTCTCCTTCCGCTCGGCCTGGCGCTGGCCCTCGGCGCGGCGGCGCCGGCCGCGGCGCAGGTGCCCTCCAATCGGGTCAGCGGCACCATCGCGGCCTTCGACGGCACCAAGCTGACGGTGAAGGCGGCGGACGGCAGCAGCACGACCGTCACCCTGCCGGCCGACGTCAAGGTCGGCGCTGTGGTCGACCGCACGCTCGACGACATCAAGGCCGGCGACTTCGTCGGCTCCGCCGCGGTCGAGGGGCCGGACGGCAAGCTGCATGCCCAGGAGGTGCACATCTTCCCCGAGCCGATGCGCGGCACCGGCGAGGGCCATCGGCCGATGAGCATGCCCAAGCAGACCATGACCAACGCCACCGTCGCCACCGTGGCCAAGGCGCCGCAGGGCCGGGTGCTGCAGCTCAGCTACAAGGGCGGCACGCAGGAGATCGAGGTCGACCCCGGCACCCGCATCGTCCTGCTCGTGCCGGGCGACCGCAGCCTGCTCAAGCCCGGCGCGGCCGTGGCGGTCTTCGTCAGCAAGGGCGCCGACGGCAGCCTCACCGCCCGGGCGGTGCAGGCGGAGAAGGACGGCGTCAAGCCGCTGTGGTGACGGCACGGCGGCCGGCCTCCGGCCGTCTCACACCGCGGCCAGGATCCTGGCCTTGAGAGCGGCCTCGCCGGCGCCGTGCGCCTCGCGCGGCGAGGCGACCGGCAGGTCGAGGGCGATGGCGCCCTCGCGCAGCACCAGCACCCGCTCGGCCAGCGCCAGCGCCTCGTCGACGTCATGGGTGATCAGCACGGCGGTGAAGCCGCGCTCGCGCCACAGCCGGGCGAGGAGCTGATGCATCTCCCGGCGGGTGAGGGCGTCGAGCGCGCCGAAGGGCTCGTCGAGCAGCAGGATGCTCGGGCGGCTCTCCAGCGCCCGGGCGAGGGCGACGCGCTGGCGCTGGCCGCCGGAGAGCAGGCTCGGCCAGTCCTCGGCGCGGTCGGCCAGGCCCACCGCCTCCAGCGCGGCCAAGGCGTTGGCCCGCCAGCCCGGCTCGCGGGCGATGCCGACATTGGCGATGACGCGCTGCCAGGGCAGCAGCCGCGGCTCCTGGAACATCAGCCGCGCCGCGGCGGGGATGCCGGTGACCGGCTTGCCGTCGATGGCGACAGTGCCGGCGCTCGGCCGCTCCAGGCCGGCCAGCAGGCGCAGCAGCGTCGACTTGCCGCCGCCGGAGCGCCCGACCACCGCGACGAAGGCGCCGGCCTCGACGCGAAGATCGAGGCCGCGCAGCACCTGGCGTGCGCCGAAGGCCTTGGCGACGCCGGCGAGCTCGAGCGGCAGGCCGGCCGGGGCCGGCGCGGCCGGGCCGGCCTCCTCGGCGCGGGCGGCCCGGCCGAGCAGGCCGGTGCCGAAGAAGGGGTCGTCGAGGAACTCGGTGGCGAGAGTCATGCCGGCGTCTCCTGCGAGGCGGCGTAGCTCGGATGCCAGGCGAGGGTGGCGTGCTCCAGCGCCCGGGTGATGACGTCGGAGAGCTTGCCGAGCAGGGCGTAGATCAGGATGCCCATCAGCACCACGTCGATCTGCATGAACTCGCGGGCGTTCATGGTCATGTAGCCGATGCCCGAGGAGGCCGAGATGGTCTCGGCGACGATCAGCGTCAGCCACATCAGGCCGAGGCCGTAGCGCAGCCCGACGAAGATCGAGGGCAGGGCGCCCGGCAGGATCACCCGGACGAAGCGGGCGAAGGGGCCGAGGCCATAGACCCGCGCCATCTCCAGCAGGCCGGGATCGATGGTGCGCACGCCGTGATAGGTGTTGAGGTAGACCGGGAACAGCACGCCGAGGGTGACGAGGAACACCTTGGCCGTCTCGCCGATGCCGAACCACAGGATCACCAGCGGGATGATGGCGAGGTGCGGCACGTTGCGCAGCATCTGCAGGGTCGAATCGAGCAGGAGCTCGGCCGGCTTCCACAACCCGTTCAGCACGCCGAGGCCGAAGCCGAGCAGGCCGCCGATGGCGAGGCCCTGCAGGGCGCGGCCGGTCGAGACCGCCACGGCCTGCACCAGCGTGCCGTCGGAGAGCGCCTGGCGGAAGGCCAGCGCCACGGCGCTCGGCGCGGGCAGGGTGCGCGCCGAGATCAGGCCGGTGTCGGCGGCGATCTCCCAGGCGACGAGCAGCGTCACCGGCAGGATCCACGCCGCGACGCCGCGCGGGACGGAGAGGGGAGCCATGGCGGGCCTCCGGGCTGGTTCAGGCGGATGTCACGAGCCGTTGCCGCGCACGACGTCCTCGACCTTCAGGGGCTTGGGGATCAGCTTGAGGTCGTGGAAGGTGTCGGCGATCTTCTGCTGCTCGGCCGCCACCGCCGCCGAGACCGGCTGGACGTCCCAGGCCTGGCGGCTCAGCGCCAGCTTGAGCACCGGCACCGGGATGCCGACGGCCGGCGCAAGCTCGGCGGCGGCCTGGTCGACATTGCCCTTGGCCCAGGCGTCGATCTCGCGGATCGAGGCGAGGATGGCGTCCACGGCCGGGCCGTTGCCGGCGACGAAGGCCTGCTCGCCGAGATAGAACTGGTGGTTGGAGACCAGGCCCTCGCCGCTCGTCAGGGTGCGGGCTTCCAGCGTCACCTCGGCCGAGGCCTGGAACGGGTCCCAGATCGCCCAGGCGTCGACGTCGCCGTGCTGGAAGGCGGCGCGGGCATCGGCCGGCGGCAGGAACACCGGGGTGATGTCGCCATAGGCGAGCCCGGCCTTCTCCAGCGCCTTGACCAGGAGATAGTGGACGTTCGAGCCCTTGTTCAGCGCGACCTTCCTGCCCTTCAGGTCGGCGACGCTCTTCAGCGGGCTGTCCTTGGGCACCAGGATCGCCTCGCTCAGCGGCGCGGCCGGCTCGTTGGCGACATAGACCAGCGGCGCGCCGGCGGCCTGGGCGAAGATCGGCGGCGCCTCGCCGGTGACGCCGAAGTCGAGCGCGCCGACATTGAGCGCCTCCAGGAGCTGCGGCCCGCCGGGGAACTCGGTCCAGGTCACGGAATAGCCGAGCGGCTCCAGCTTCCTCTCCAGGATGCCGCGGGCTTTCAGCAGCAGGAACGTGCCGTATTTCTGGTAGCCCACCCGCACCACCTTGTCGGCGGCCTCGGCGCCGCCGGCGAAGGCCAGGGCGAGGGTGGCGGCGGCGGCGAGCCGGGACAGGCGCTGGAGGAGCGACCCCATGGAAAATTCCTCTCTTCGATGCGGGCCCGCAGGGCTGGCCGGGAAAGTGATCTAGCTATTCTCCATTCTTGATAAAATAAGTCAACTATAGCGCCTTGCCGTAACGGGCCCGCGGCCGGGTGTCCGCATGGACGCCGCCGATCTGCCGGCCTATCCTCGACCGCGGCGGCCGGGCGCGGCCGGACGGGCTGCGCGCGAAGGCGGCTCCGTCCGTGAAGTGTCGCCGCCAACAGCTTGAGCGTGCAGAGGTTTCGGCCGGGATGGCCGCGGAGTGGGTGGGAGGAGAGATGGTGCAGGGTTCCGACACGGCGTCGCTCGGGCGCGGCGCGGCGCGGGTGCGGCCGGACTTCGAGGCGCGCATGAACTATCTCGGCGAGCAGGCCGACAAGCCGCTGTTCCACACCAGCGATCCCAGCCAGTCGCGCATCGTCATCGAGTCCCATCCGGTCGTCATGCGCGATGCCCGGGCGCTCGCCGCGCCGTCGCTCGACCGGGAAGGCTTCGTGCTGATCCGCCAGCCGCTGCCGCCGTTCGACTATCGCGACACCGCCCAGCGGGACGGGCCCTATCTCGTCCTGCTGCAGGACGTCATCCGCGAGGCCCTCGGCGCCGCCAAGGTGATCACCGACACCTCGATCCTGCGCCTGCCCGGGCCGGACGCCTTCCAGGTGCCGGTGACCCGGGTGCATTGCGACTACACCGCGGGCTCGGCCCGCCGGCTGCTCTCCGAATCCTGGGACCAGACCCTGGGGCGCGAGGCAGGCCTCGCCGACACCGCTGGGCTGATGGCCGAGTCGGTCGACGCTGCGCCCGGCGAGCGGCGCTACGGCCGGGTGCTGGCGGTGAATTGCTGGCGCACCATCTCCGAGCCGCCGCACGACTATCCCCTGGCGGTCTGCGCCCGGCCTTCCCTCGCGCCGCAGGACGTGCGCGTCGCCGACTTCATCGAGGAGGTCGAGGGCGGCGAGCCCTACCGGGCCGAGCTGTCGCTCTGCCGCTACAACCCTCGGCACGCATGGTACAGCTATGCCGACATGCGGCCCGACGAGGTGCTGCTCTTCCTCGGCTTCGACTTCTCCGATCCCGGCCAGTGCGGCGCCATGCACTCGGCCTTCCCAGACCCCGCCTGCCCGCCCGACGCGCCGGGCCGGGCCAGCGTCGAGGTGCGCACCTTCGTGTTGTTCGACGCGTGAGGGAGGGACGGAGAGGGGGCTGGGGCTGCAATGTCGAGCGCGACCTCGGCTTTTCCCCTCCCCCTTGTGGGGAGGGGCGAGGGGTGGGGGTCCATCAGGACATGGCGCTGCGCTGGTCACAGGACGCCCTTGGCAAGCCGATCCGCCTCATTCCGCACGACCCACACCCCTAGCCCCTCCCCACAAGGGGGAGGGGAAAAGCCGGCGTTGTGCCAAGACTAGTTGCCTCCAACCCGAAAAGAACGAATTCCACCGTCGGAACAATGGCTTGCCCCCGCTTGCGCTCACGGCGCTTCGCAGTCTGCGCCGCCCCAAACCCGTCCCCGCGGAAATCCGGTTAGCGGCCGTTAAGTTTCGGCGATTAATTTGCTATGGATGAAGCGGACGCCGGGGGAACGGCGCCTGCCGTTCTGGATGGTCCGGATGCCGCGCCCGACACGACGTCTCCTGCGCCCCGCCCTGGTGCTCGCCACCCTTCTGGCTCTCGCCGGCTGCTCCAGCGTCGAGAATGCCGGCATGCAGAGCGCCCGCGTCGACTATGCCGGCGCCGGGCTCGGCGGCGCCGAGCCGCACGAATTCCCGGTCCACGGCATCGACGTCTCGAAGTACCAGGGCCAGATCGACTGGGCCGCCGCGGCCAGGGGCGGCGTGCGCTTCGCCTACCTCAAGGCCACCGAAGGCGGCGATCGCAACGACGAGATGTTCCAGACCAACTGGGACGGCGCGCGCGCCGCCGGCATCCCGACCGGCGCCTATCACTTCTTCTATTTCTGCCGGCCGGCCTCCGAGCAGGTCGCCTGGTTCAAGACCCATGTGCCGCCCGCCAGGGATTCGCTGCCGCCGGTGCTCGACATGGAGTGGAACCCCCAGTCGCCGACCTGCAAGATCCGCCCGCCCGCCGACAAGGTCCGGGCCGAGATGCGGGTGTTCCTGCAGGAGATGGAGGCCTTTTACGGCAAGAAGCCGATCATCTACACCACGATCGACTTCCACCGCGACGTGCTGACGGACGAGCTCGCCGACTATCCCTTCTGGGTGCGCTCGGTGAAGGCGCACCCGTCCGCGCGCTATGGCGGCCGCAGCTGGGCCTTCTGGCAGTACACCGCCACCGGCAGCGTGCCGGGCGTGGCCGGCAAGGTCGACCGCAACGTCTTCGCCGGCTCGGAGAAGGAGTGGCAGGCCTTCCTCGAGAAGGCCTCCCGGCCGAGCGAATCGATGATGACGGCGAGCATCACGCAGTAGCCCCGGCAAGCGAGGGGCGCGTTCAGTCCAGCCGCGCCGGCCCGAGGCGGTAGACGCCCTTGAAATCGTCCGGGTCGACCGGCCGGCCCTTGCGGTAGATCACCAGGCGTCCCTCCTTGGCCAGCCGCACGGCGACGCGGCGCAGCGGCTGCATCACCGGCCCCCATTGCTCGCTGCCATCGCCGGCGACGGCGCGGGCGACCGCGGCGGGGTCGATGGTCTTGTCCGGGCGCTCGGCCACCAGGCGCAGGATCGCTTCCTCGATTTCGGCAGGGTCGGTCATTTCAGTCCTTCGAAGCGTCGAGGGCGCGCAGCGCCGCCGACGCGAATTGGCGCCGCACCATGATGGCGAGCACCGCCGTGGTCGACACCATGAACACATAGGGGCTGACGAACCAGCCGAGATAGCCGAGCGCCAGGAAAAAGGCGCGCTGTCCCCGGTTGAAATGGCCGCCGCCGGCCATGTTCATCGCCGCCGCCCGCGCCGCCATCGCCTGCGCCTCCGGGTCGCTGCCGTCGGTGCTGTTCGGCGTGGCGGCGATCAGGATCGCCACGTAGTTCATCACGCGGTAGGCCCAGGCGAACTTGAAGAAGGCATAGGCGAAGATGATGCTGAGCCCGATCACCTTCATCTCCCAGGCCTCCCGCACCGTCTCCACCGACAGCGGCAGGGTGGAGAAGATCGCCACCGCCTCGTCGGAGGAGCGCAGCAGCGACAGGCTGCCGCCGAGCGCGATCAGGGCCGTGGAGGCGAAGAAGGCGGTGCCGTTCTGCAGCGAGGCCATCACGGTGGAATCGAGGATGCGCACCTCGCGCTCGATCATCCGCTGCATCCAGCGCCGGCGAAAGGCGTCCATGCGCCCGTTCAGCGAGTGCCTGGCCAGGCGCGGATGTTCCAGCGCCAGTCCGTAGAGGATCCAGACCGCGGCGAACCACCCCGCGGCGACGAGGTCGGCTGTCTTGAAGACGTTCAGCATCTCCCGGCCCCGGCTGCGACGGCGATTCCCTAGAGCAAAGCGCGTTTGGACGGAAACGCTGCTTTGCTCTCTCCTTGTTTCGACGCGTCTTTGCGATGCTTGGCGATTCCGCCAAATCGCAAAACGCTTGAGGCCCCAACCTTATGCGGCGCGATCGGCTTCGCAACGGCCGGCGGCGCGGCGCGATCACGGCGGCTGATGCGGCCGATCGACAATTCTCGTTTGTGCCTGCCGCCGGGCTCGGCCATGGTGCGCGCTCCATCGGGAACGACGCCGTGAAGCTGTTCATCGCCAACAAGAACTACTCCTCCTGGTCCATGCGGCCCTGGCTGGCCGCCAGGAGCGCCGGCATTCCCTTCGAGGAGGAGATGGTCTGGCTGCGCCAGCCCGAGACCCCGGCGCTGATCCGGGCGCGGTCGCCCAACGGCCGGGTGCCGGCCCTGATCGACGGCGACCTCGTCGTGTTCGAATCGATCGCTGTCCTGGAATATCTGGCAGAGCTCGCGCCGGGCCTGTGGCCGCAGGACCGCGCCGCCCGCGCCCATGCCCGCTCGATCTGCGCCGAGATGCATGCCGGCTTCGTGCCGCTGCGCAACCGCTGCAGCATGAACATGAAGCGCGCGCCGGCGCCGATCGCCCTCGACGCCGACGTCGAGGCCAATGTCGACCGGATCGTCGCGATGTGGACCGACTGCCGCACGCGCTTCGGCGCCGGCGGCGACTTCCTGTTCGGCGCCTTCGGCAATGCCGACGCCATGTACGCGCCGGTCGTGAGCCGTTTCCACAGCTACGGCGTGCCGGTGCCGCCCGGGGTGCGCGCCTATATGGACGCGGTGATGGCGACCCCCGCCTGGCTGGAATGGGAGGCGGCGGCCCTGGCCGAGACCCAGGTCATCGCCGAGACCGACGCCATCTGCTGAGGCCTCGGCGCTTGATCCGCCGGCGCGATCGTGGGAAGCGGGGGCGCTGTCCGGAACCTGGTCATGGCGCTTCATCTCATCAAGCTGTGCGTCGGCGCCGAATCGATCGCCGATCTGGAGGAATGGATCGCCGAGCGCGTCGCGGCCGCCGGCGAGCACGTCCACACCACCCGCATGACGCCCAAGCGCCGGGAGGAGATCCTCGACGGCGGCTCGCTCTACTGGGTGATCCGGGGCGAGCTCAATTGCCGCCAGGCCATCCTCGACCTCCGGGCCGTGGTCGATGCCGAGGGCATCTCGCGCTGCGGGATCCTGCTCGATCCGAGGGTGGTGCCGGTCGATCCGCGGCCGCGCGGGCCGTTCCAGGGCTGGCGCTACTTCGAGGCCAAGGACGCGCCGCCCGATCTCGCCGGCCCGGGCGAGGCCGCCGACGAGCTGCCGATGGAGCTCAGGCGGGAGCTGCGCCTGATCGGCCTCATCTGATCCTGAAACGTCGGCCGGGGCTTCGGGCGCGTCGGCGGAATGTCCGGCCTCGTCCGTGGGGATGGGCGAGGCCTGCGGCGCGACGGCTCGGCCAGCGTCCTTCGGCGATATTGACGGCGCGCGGCCTCGCATGTTCCTTGGGCGCCATGACGACACCTCAGGCCCAGCGCCGTGCCAGCCCGCTTTCGCTGCCCAACATCCTGACCTATGGCCGCATCGCCGCCGTGCCGGTGGTGGTGTTCTGCCTGTTCTGGCCGACGGATCTGTGGATCCGCTGGGTGGCGTTCGCCGCCTTCGTGGCCGCGGCGGTCACCGACTATTTCGACGGCTATCTCGCCCGCGCCTGGGGCCAGCAATCCTCGCTCGGGCGCATGCTCGATCCGATCGCCGACAAGCTGCTGGTCTCCGCCTGCCTGCTGATGCTCGCCGCCGACGGCAGCATCGCGGGCTGGTCGCTCTGGGCGGCGATCATCATCCTGTGCCGCGAGATCCTGGTCTCGGGCCTGCGCGAGTTCCTGGCGGAGCTGCGGGTCTCCGTGCCCGTCACCTGGCTGGCGAAATGGAAGACCACGGCGCAGCTCGTCGCGCTCGGCTTCCTGCTGGCCGGGCCGGCGGGCGAGCAGATCCTGCCCGGCACCACGGTGATCGGCCTGGTGCTCCTGTGGGTTTCGGCTGTGCTGACGCTCTATACCGGCTATGATTACTTCCGCAGCGGTGTGCGGCACCTGATCGAGGACGGCGCGTGAAGATCCTGTATTTTGCCTGGCTGCGCGAGCGGATGGGGCAGGGCGAGGAGGAGGTCGAGGTCCCCGCGGGCGTCGGCACGGTCGGCGAGCTGATGGCCTGGCTGGCGGCGCGGGACGAGGTCTCGGCCCATGCCTTCGAGAATCCCAAGGTGGTGCGCGCGGCGATCGACCGCCGGCACGTCAGGCCGGACGCGCCGCTCGCCGGCGCCACCGAGATCGCCTTCTTCCCGCCGATGACCGGGGGATGAGGTGACGGTCCGCCTGCAGCGCGAGGATTTCGACGTCGCGGCCGAGATCGCGGCGCTGACCGCGGGGCGCACCGACATCGGCGCCGTCGTCACCTTCACCGGCATCTGCCGTGCGGGCGAGGGGGATGCGCGCATCGGCGCCATGACCCTCGACCACTACCCCGCCATGGCCCAGGCCGAGCTGGAGCGGATCGAGGCCGAGGCGCGCCAGCGCTGGCCGCTGCAGGGCGTCAGCGTCATCCATCGCTTCGGCCGCCTGGTCCCGGGGGAGACCATCGTGCTGGTCGTCGCCGCCTCGGCCCACCGCCAGGCGGCCTTCGAGGCGGCGGCCTATCTCATGGACTATCTGAAGACGCGCGCCCCGTTCTGGAAGCGCGAGGAGCGGTCGGACGGAGCGTCCTGGGTGGCGGCGCGCGAGGCCGACGAGGCGGCGGCGGCGCGCTGGGCGCGCCCGGAGCCGGACGACGCCTGACGGCGCCCGCGCCGCCGCAACCCATGCGTCAGCGCATCGGCCGCAGGGAGATCTGGCCGACGCCGGCCGCGAGGTTGAGCCCGGTCTGGCCGGAGACCGAGAGCGGCTGCAGCGCCACCGAGTTCTGCGAGCCGCCGACCAGCACATTGGCGCCGAGGCCGGCCACCAGCGTCGCCTCCGCCGTCGCGCCGATATAGTCGCCGCCGAGGCTGCCGCGATGGCTCGTCGGCTCGAACACGGCCCAGACGATGGTGCCTTGCGAGGTGACGCCGATGTCGAGGCCGTACTTTGTGATGGTGCCGGCATAGAGCTCGCGGCGGCCGCGCACGCCCTTGAAGGTGCAGGCCATCGCCTTCTTCGAGGTGATGATCATGCCGATTCCGGCCGAGACGTTGCACACCAGCGTTCCCGTTTTCACCCGGGCTTCGGCGGCCGGCACGGCCGCGAGCATGGTGCCGGCCATGGCGGCAGCCAGGACGGTGGACTTGGCAAAGGGCGTCATGAAGCTCTCCAAGGCATGCGAGGCCGGGGGGACAGGCTGGCCTGCGCCTTCTACATAGGGCGCCCGAACATTGCGGCGAGATCATGCCCATGCGTCGCGGCGGTGGACGCCGCTGCCACTTCCACGACTCGCGATTGAAAGCGGGCGGAATTGCGTCCATGCTCGCCGCAGCGGCCGGACGGCGACGTCGAGGACCGCATCAAGGGGGTGGAAATATGGAACAGATCCTGATCAACCTCGTCGGCGGCGCGATCGGCGGCAATGCCTCCGGCGCGGCGCTCAAGCAGTTCGACATGGGAACCGTGCTCAACACCGTCGCCGGCGCGGTCGGCGGCGGCGTCCTGGGCCAGATCCTCACGGCGCTGATCCCGGTGCTGCAGAGCGGCAACCTGGACGTCGGCTCCATCATCGGCCAGCTCGTCGGCGGCGGCGCCGGCGGCGTCATCCTTCAGATCATCGCCGGCCTGATCAAGAGCAAGATGGCCTGATTCGACCGCGATTCCAGCGGTTTCGACACGATTTCCGGGCCCCGCCCGCAGGGCGGACCCGGAGAGCGCGCATGTCTCCGCCTTCGGCCGAGCGACGGTGCGTCAGCGCGCCTCGATCCGGACGGGCTCGGCCCCATGGGCGGCCTGGGCCGGCTTCAGCGAGGCGGCGAGGATCAGGATCGCCAGAACCAGAGCGATGCCGGCGACGATGCCGGTCATGACGTCGAGGGTGACGCCGGCGGCCTCGTCGGGCTTGTCGGACTCCGGCACGCCGAAGATCTGGGAAAAACGCATGGCGTGGCTCCTCTTGGACGATCCTCTTCGCATGCCGGAGTTAATGGATCGTGGAATCGATCCGAGCATTTCGCGGTTTTGCACGCGCGCCCGTGCGGCTTCGCACGCTGCGGGCCGTCCCGCCTCTGCACGAGCGAAACAGCCCCCGGTGTAACCAGGGGCGTTCCCAGTCCGGGGCGGCGGTGCTAAGGCTGGCCGCGAACGGGAGAGCGAGCACCATGACCTTCGGCGCGAGGCTTCGGTGTGTCATGGCCGCCTTGAGCCTGATCGTCGCGGCCGGGGCCGCGCAGGCGGCGGGCAAGGCGGCGCTGGTGATCGGCAACGGCGCCTACCGTAGCGTCACGCCACTGGCCAATCCCGCCAACGATGCGCAGGACATGGCCGCGGCCCTGACCCGGGTCGGCTATGCCGTGACGCTGGTCACCGACGGCGACCTCGCCGCGATGAACGACGGCCTGCGCGCCTTCCTGCGCAATGCCGACCGGGCCGACAGCGCGCTGGTCTTCTATTCCGGCCACGGCGTGCAGGTGAACGGGAAGAACTACCTGATCCCGGTCTCGGCCAGGATCGAGGACGAGCTCGATCTCGACACTCAGGCCCTGTCGCTCGACAAGCTGCTCGATCTCGTCGACCGGGCCGCTCCGCGGGTGCGCATCGTCATCCTCGATTCCTGCCGCGACAATCCGCTGACCCGCACCCTGGTGCGCGGCGCCGGCACGCGCGGGCTGGCGCGGGTCGACCTGGATGCTGCCGCCGCCAAGGGCACGCTGATCGCCTTCGCCACCGCCCCCGGGTCGGTGGCGCGGGACGGAGACGGGCGCAACTCGCCCTTCACCAAGGCGCTGCTCGCCCATCTCGAGACGCCGAACCTCGACGTCCGGCTGCTGTTCGGCGCCGTGCGCCAGGATGTCGACGCGGCGACGCAAGGCAGCCAGACGCCCTGGGTGAACGAGGCGATCATCGGGTCCTTCTCCCTGGACGACGGGGGGACGCCGGCGCAGCCGCCGGTCCAGCCTGCAATCCAGGCGCAGCCGCAGGTCCAGCCCGCAGTCCAGGCCGAGCCCCAGCTCGTCACCCTGCAGCCGCCGGCGCAGGAGAGGCCGCTGACGATCGACCCTACGCCGGCGATGCCGGCCAATCCCAGCTTCTCCTGCAACGGCCGTCTCAACGCCGTCGAGCAGCAGATCTGCGCCAGCCCCGTGCTGGCCGACCTCGACCGCACCATGGCGAGCAGCTACACCGGCCAGTGGCGGGCGCTGGCGGGGGCCGAGCGCAAGCGTTTCGCCGATGTCCAGCTGCGCTGGAT
The DNA here is from genome assembly GCF_030814995.1 of Labrys wisconsinensis. Lineage (GTDB taxonomy): Bacteria > Pseudomonadota > Alphaproteobacteria > Rhizobiales > Labraceae > Labrys > Labrys wisconsinensis. The sequence continues at coordinate 37,581 of NZ_JAUSVX010000014.1, forward strand.
CGCGGAGCGCGATGCCTGCGGCGGTGACGCCGCCTGCCTGGAGGCGCGCTACCGCGAGCGGCTGGCGAGCCTGGGTCTCGCCGCCTCCGGCTTTGCGGCGCAGGCCTATGACGCGAGCGCCGACCGGACGCAGCCGAGCTTCCCCTGCAATCGCAATCTCACCGCGGTGGAAGCCCGCATCTGCGCCAGCCCCCTGCTGGCGGGGCTCGATCGCCGCATGGCCGCAGCCTATGGGCAGCAGGCCGCGGCCCTGGGCGACGCCGACCGCAAGCTCTTCGCCACCGACCAGAAGCGCTGGGCCGCGCGGCGCAACGCCTGCCGCGACGATGCCTGCCTCGTCGCCAGCTACCGCCAGCGCCTGTCGGAGCTCGGCGTGCCCTGAGGCGCCTCAGGCCGCGGGCACCAGGCCGAGCCGTTCGCGTCGGATCCAGCGCAGCGTCATCAGCACCGCCACCGCGGCCAGGCCGCTGGCGAGGCCGATCCAGATGCCCTTGCCGCCGAGATCGAAGACGAAGGCCAGCACCACGGCGAGCGGCAGCGCGATGCCCCAATAGCCGATGGCGGCGAACAGCATGGGCACGCGCGTGTCGTGCAGCCCGCGCAGCATGCCGGCGCCCAGCACCTGCGCGCCGTCGACGATCTGGAACATGCCGGCGAAGGCCAGGAACAGCGTGGCGAGGGTGATCACCTCGGCATTGGCGGGATCGGCGAGGTCGACGAACAGGCCGATCAGCAGCCGCGGCGCCAGCAGCATGGTGGCGGCCGCGCAGCCCATGAAGCCGACGCCCATGGCATAGGCCGTCCAGCCCGACCGGCGCGCGCCCTCCCGGTCGCCGGCGCCATGGGCCAGGCCCACCCGCACCGTCGCCGCCTGGGCCAGGCCCAGCGGCACCATGAAGGAGACCGAGGAGATCTGGATGGCGATGGCGTGGGCGGCGAGGGAGGCCTCTCCGATCAGCCCCATGAGGAAGGCAGCGGCGTTGAACACCGACACCTCGAAGGTCAGGGTGATGCCGATCGGCAGGCCGAGGCTCCACAATTCCCGGAAGCGCGGCCAGTCCGCCTGCCAGAACCGGCCGAAGGCATGGTAGCGGCGCAGCCGTCCGTCGAGCGCGATCACCAGCGCCAGCGTGCCGAACATCGCCCAGGTGGCGATCGTCGTGGCGATGCCTGCGCCGACGATGCCGAGCCCGGGTGCGCCGAGCCGGCCGAAGATCAGCGCCCAGGCGAGGAGCGCGTTGACCGCGATGGCCACCACCCCGGCCCAGACGGCGGGACGCGGCCGCCCCAGCGCGGCCACGAAGGAGCGCAGCACGATGTAGCCGAGGAAGGGCGGCAGCGACCATTGCAGGGCATGCATGTAGCGCGCCGCCTCGTGCGCCGCGGCCGGCTCCTGCCCGAGCCGCAGCAGGATCGGGTCGGTGAGCGACAGGGCGATCAGGGCCGGCACGGAGACGACGCCGGCGGTCCACAGGCCCTGCCGCACGGTGCGGCGCACGTCGCGCACCGAATGGCGCATGCGCCCGACCTCGCTCGCGACCATGGGCGAGACGGCGGCGACCAGGCCGACGCCGAAGATCATGAAGGCGAAGTAGAGGTTGGTCGCCAGCGTGCCGGCCGCCAGCGCCTGCGGCCCGAGCCGGCCCAGCAGCATGATGTTGGTGGTGGTGAGCGCCACCTCGATCAGCGTGGTGAGGATCATCGGCCAGCCGAGCGCGAAGGTGGCGGCGATCTCGCGCCGCCACGCGCCGCCTTCGGCACGGGGCTCGGCCATGTCCGTCACGGGGTTTCCTCCGCCCCCGCTGGTCGTGCGGGGGTCTGTTCTGGCTCGGGGCGGGCTCGCCCCGGCCTCAGGTCTTGACCGTTCGTCCCTCGAGGTTCGGCAGGAACACGGCAAACAGGCCGATCGCCGGCAGGAACGAGCAGACGAAATAGACGAACTCGATCGAGGTGTGGTCGGCGAGCTCCCCGAGCACGGCGGCGCCGAGGCCGCCGAGGCCGAAGGCGAAGCCGAAGAACAGGCCGGAGATCATGCCGACCTTGCCCGGCACCAGCTCCTGGGCGAACACCACGATGGCCGAGAAGGCCGAGGACAGGATGAAGCCGATGATCACCGCCAGCACCCCGGTCCAGAACAGGTTGGCGTAGGGCAGGGCGAGGGTGAAGGGCAGCACGCCGAGGATCGAGCCCCAGATCACGTATTTGCGGCCGAACCTGTCGCCGATCAGCCCGCCCAGCACCGTGCCGGCCGCCACCGCGAAGAGATAGATGAACAGGTGCAGCTGCGCCGCCTGCACGGAGAGGCCGAAGCGGTCGATGAGGTAGAAGGTGTAGTAGCTCGACAGCGAGGCGAGGTAGACGAACTTGGAGAACATCAGCGCGATCAGCACCGCCAGGGCGATCACCACCTTGGCCCGCGGGATGCCGTGATCGACGATCGCCGCGCGCGGCTTGCCGGCATTGGCGCGCCGGTGCCCGGCATACCAGTTGCCGACGTTCCACAGGATGATGATCGCGAGCAGCGCGATCGCCGAGAAGGCGGCGATGGAGTGCTGGCCGAACGGCAGCACGACGAAGGCCGCGAGCAGCGGCCCGAGCGAGGAGCCGACATTGCCGCCGACCTGGAACACCGACTGCGCCAGGCCCGGCCGGCCGCCCGAGGCCATGCGGGCGACGCGCGAGGATTCGGGGTGGAACACCGAGGAGCCCATGCCCACCAGCGCCGCCGCCACCAGCACCATGGCGAAATTGCCGGCGAAGGCGAGCAGGATCAGGCCGACCAGGGTGAGGCCCATGCCGATCGGCAGCGAATAGGGCTTGGGCCGGTAGTCGGTGTAGAGCCCGACCAGCGGCTGCAGCAGCGAGGCCGTGAGCTGGAAGGCCAGGGTGATCAGCCCGATCTCGCCGAAGGTGAGGGCGAAGTTCTCCTTGATCATCGGGTAGATCGCCGGGATCAACGACTGGATCATGTCGTTGAGCATGTGCGAGACGCTGATGGCGGCGAGAATGCCGTAGACGGTGCCCTGCGCGCTGGCGGAGGAGCCGGGCGTGGACGTAATGGCCTTGCTGTTCATGGACCTGCACCCACCTGCAGCTGGGCAGGCGATGAACCGCGGACGCGGCGGATTGCGGAAAGCGCGGGCCTGCCGCGCCACTCTTCTCTCTATCGGATACGGAGCGTCTCGAAAACCAGATCCGCGTGATGGCGTCCATCAGCTTTTTTGATCGGTCGGCTGCCTCAGCCGCGCCCGTCGAGATGGCGGGCGCGCCGGAGCTCCGGGAACCAGCGCCACCAGAGCGCGGCCACCAGGATGGTGCCGACGCCGCCCAGGACCACCGCCGGCACGGCGCCGAGCAGGCCAGCCGACATGCCGGCGCGGAACTCGCCGAGCTCGTTGGAGGCGCCGACGAAGACGTTGTTGACGGCGTTGACCCGGCCGCGCACCGCATCCGGCGTCCACAGCTGGATCAGCGTCTCGCGCACATAGACGCTGACCATGTCGAAGCCGCCCATCAGCGCCAGCGCCAGCACCGACAGCCAGACGATGGCCGAGGCGCCGAACACGATGGTGAACAGGCCGAACAGCGCCACGCAGGCGAACATGAACACGCCGGCATGGTCGCGGATGGGATGGCGCAGCAGCAGCGCCGCGACCAGGATCGAGCCGACGCCCGGCGCCGCCCGCAGCAGGCCGAGACCCCAAGGCCCGACGTCCAGGATGTCCTGGGCATAGACCGGCAGCAGGGCATTGGCCCCGCCGAGCAGCACGGCGAAGAGGTCGAAGGAGATGGCGCCGAGCACGATCTTCTCGCTCCAGACGTAGCGGAAGCCCGCCACCATGGCGTCGAGCGTCGGCGGCTCCCGCCGGTTCTTCTGCGCGGGATCGGGGATCATGGTCGCCAGCACCGCCGCGGCGGCGATCAGCACCAGCGCCGTGCCGTAGGCGGTCAGCGCCGAGAGGCCGTAGAGCAGGCCGCCGGCGACCGGGCCCACCACCATGGCGATCTGCCAGGACGAGGTGCTCCAGGCGATGGCGTTGGCGAGATCGGCCGACGGCACCAGGTTGGGCAGCAGCGATTGCTGCGCCGGGCCGAAGAAGGCGCGCAGCACGCCGAGCAGCACCAGGAGCGCGAAGACGAGGATGACGTCGTGCTGGCCGGTGGCGGTGAACAGCACCAGGCCGAGGGCGCACAGGGCCTCGCCCACGAGGCAGAGCGTCATCACCAGGCGTCGGTTGAAGCGGTCCGCCACCGCGCCGGTCACCAGCACCAGGAGGAAGGCCGGCAGGAACTGCACCAGGCCGATGATGCCGAGGTCGTAGGGGTCGCGCGTCAGGCTGTAGACCTGCCAGCCCACCGCCATGCTGATGATCTGCACGGCGAAGTTGGCGAGGAAGCGCGACAGCCAGTAGCGGGCGAAGCCGGGATGGCGGAAGGCGCCGGCGCGGGGGCGCGGCGGAGGCTCGGCGGGCATGGCGTGGGGGGCGCGAAGGGGCGGGGATCTCGGACCACACCCGTTCTAGGCATATCCGCCGGCCGGCACAACCTCGCCTCCCCGGGGCGGGGCGCGAGGGGCCTCAGCCGAAGAGCCGGTCGCCCTGCTCGTCGATGATCTGGCGCCCCTTGGAGAAGGAGAACTCCACCGCCTCGTCCTGGGAGGCATGGCGATCGGCGCGGATGAACTTGTGCTCCTTCACCACGCCGTCGATCTCCTTGACGATGAGGCCGGCGGTCTGGAACTGGCCGTTCTCCTTGAAGGGCATGGCCCGGATCACGAAGCCCTTGTGCTCGATCTCGGCCTTGGCCGCGGGCTCGGCGGAACTGCTCTTGCCGCCGCCGAACAGGGATTTCAGGAAGGACATGGCTCAACTCGCTTTCGACGTCTTCTGCGGGACCTCCCCGCCGGCCGCAACCCCGCACGGGCCCGCTGCGGCAAGGATAGCCGCTCGGGCCGGCCGGGCCAATGGCGTGTGCGCGGGGGAACCTGCCCGCGCCGGTTCAGGTTCCAGTCATGTTCGCCGTGCGATGTGGAGAGGCTGCGTCGGCGCCGGGGGGCTGCCGCCTTTTGACGGCGACGCCGGAACAGGAGACGTCATTCATGGAATTGCCAAGATCGAGCTGGGTTCGATCGGGGGTGCTGGCAGTCGGATTGCTGTTTTCCGGGCTCGCGACGGCCGCTGCCGCCGAGGCCGTGACCACGGGCGACGTCAATCTGCGCGCCGGCCCGGGGACGGCCTATGCCAGGATCGCCACGCTGCCGGCCGGCACCGGCGTCGACGTGCGCAACTGCGGCGGCAACTGGTGCCGGGTCGCCGTCGGCCGGTTGAGCGGCTGGGTGTCGCAATCCTATCTCGGCGGCGCCTCGTATCGGCCGCCCGTCTATGCCGAGCCGCCGATCATCGAGGACGAGCCGCCGGTCTATGTCGCGCCGCCGATCTACGTCCAGCCGCCCTATTGGAACCGTCCGCCCCGTTGGAACCGCCCGCCGAACTGGCATCGGCCGCCGCCGGGTTGGAACCGCCCGCCGGGCTGGAATCGCCCGCCCGGCAACCGCCCGCCGGACTGGAACCGGCCGCCAGGAGGCCGTCCTCCGGGCTGGAACCGGCCGCCGGGCAACCGTCCGCCGGATTGGGGCCGCCCGCCGGGAGGTCGTCCGCCGGGCTGGAACCGGCCGCCGGGCAACCGTCCGCCGGACTGGGGTCGCCCGCCGGGAGGGCGCCCGCCGGGCTGGAATCGTCCGCCGGGCGGCGGAGAGCGCCCGCCGGTGGTCCGCCCCGACCGGCCGTCGCAGCCGCGACCGGGGGGCTGCTCGGTCCTGAACCGGTGCTGAGCGCTCGCTGCTGAAACAAAAAAGGCGGGGCTCGCGCCCCGCCTCTCAACCGCCCGCCGGCGGATCTCAATTGTCCAGGAAGCTGCGCAGCTTGCGCGACCGGCTCGGATGCTTGAGCTTCCTCAGCGCCTTGGCCTCGATCTGGCGGATGCGCTCGCGCGTCACCGAGAACTGCTGGCCGACTTCCTCCAGCGTGTGGTCGGTGTTCATGCCGATGCCGAAGCGCATGCGCAGCACGCGCTCCTCGCGCGGTGTCAGCGAGGCCAGCACCCGCGTCGTCGTCTCGCGCAGGTTGCTCTGGATCGCCGCGTCGATCGGCAGGATCGCGTTCTTGTCCTCGATGAAGTCGCCGAGATGCGAATCCTCCTCGTCGCCGATCGGGGTTTCGAGCGAGATCGGCTCCTTGGCGATCTTGAGCACCTTGCGCACCTTCTCCAGCGGCATGGCGAGCTTCTCCGCCAGCTCCTCCGGGGTCGGCTCGCGGCCGATCTCGTGCAGCATCTGGCGCGAGGTGCGCACGATCTTGTTGATCGTCTCGATCATGTGCACGGGGATGCGGATGGTGCGGGCCTGGTCGGCGATCGAGCGGGTGATCGCCTGCCGGATCCACCAGGTGGCGTAGGTCGAGAACTTGTAGCCGCGGCGGTACTCGAACTTGTCCACCGCCTTCATCAGGCCGATATTGCCTTCCTGGATCAGGTCGAGGAACTGCAGGCCGCGATTGGTGTACTTCTTGGCGATGGAGATGACGAGGCGCAGGTTGGCCTCGACCATCTCCTTCTTGGCCTGCCGGGCCTCGCGCTCGCCCTTCTGCACCATGTGCACGATCTTGCGGAACTCGGTGATCTCGAGGCCCGTCTCGGTGGCGAGGTTGTGGATGTCCTCGCGCATCGCCTTGATGGTGTCGAGCTCGGAGGCGACGAACTCCCTCCAGCCGCGCGAGCCGAGCTTGGAGACCCGCAGGATCCATTTCGGGTCGAGCTCGGAGCCCTGATAGGTCTTCAGGAAGTCGGTGCGCTCGACGCGATAGCTCTCGGCCAGGCGCATCAGCCGGCCTTCATAGCCGATCAGGCGCTTGTTGATGTCGTAGAGCTGCTCGACCAGCGCGTCGATGCGGGCCTGGTTCAGCGACAGCGACTTCACGTCGGCGACGATCTGGTCCTTCAGCGTCTTGTACTTGCGCTCCTGGGCCGGGCTCAGGCGGGCGTTCTGCAGGCGCTGCTCGACATTGACGTCCTGCAGGCGGCGCAGCTTCTTGTAGTTGTCGGCGATGTTGTCGAAGGTCTCCAGCACCTTCGGCTTGAGCTCGGCTTCCATGGCCGAGAGCGACACGTTGTTCTCCATGTCGTCCTCGTCCATCTCGCCTTCCATCGGCGGCAGGGCGTCGTCGGGCATGGCTTCGCCGGTGTCCTCGCTCGCAGCGGCGGCGGGCGCGTTCTTGCCGTCGGGGCCGGCATAGGTGGCCTCGAGGTCGATGATGTCGCGCAGCAGGATCTTGCCTTCGTTGAGCTCGTCGCGCCAGATGATGATCGCCTGGAAGGTGAGGGGGCTCTCGCACAGCCCTGCGATCATCGCCTCGCGGCCGGCCTCGATGCGCTTGGCGATGGCGATCTCGCCCTCGCGCGACAAGAGCTCCACCGTGCCCATCTCGCGCAGGTACATGCGGACGGGATCGTCCGTGCGGTCGGCCGGCTCCTTGGCGCTGGTCTCGGCGCGGGTGGGGGCGCGGGTCTGCGCGGCCTCGACGAGGTCGCCGCCCTCGGCCTCCTCCTCCTCGCCGCTCGGCGCCGGCTCCTCGCGCTCCTCGTCGTCGGCCTCCTCGGTCTCGACCACGTTGATGCCCATCTCCGAGAACATGCCGAGCACGTCCTCGATGGTGTCGGGGTCGACCTTGTCGGAGGGCAGGACGTTGGCGATCTCTTCCTGGGTGACGTAGCCGCGCTTCTTGGCGCGCTTGATCATGGCGCGAACGGCAGCGTCCGAGAGGTCGAGAAGCGGGCTGTCCTTGCTGGGCTCTTCGCCTTCCGGCGTCTCGTCCTTCTCGGGGGGCTTGGTCGCCATTCCGTTTCTCCTCAACTCTTTCAACGCCGGCCGGGCCTACGCCAAAAAGGGCAGCATCCGTCCCCCGGAGCCGCCCGCGTGGTGCATATACACTAGGCGGCCAAAAATGAAACCGCTCTTAACCCTAAAACCCTCTCGCCGGCCGCTCATCGGGCGCTGCGGCCCGAGGACGCGCCAAACCCGTCGATCGTCGCCTCGGTCCCCTCGATCAGGGCGATCTGGGCCTTGATGTCGGAGAGGCGGGCAAAGTTCTCGTCGGTGAAATCGCGTTCGAGCGCAGCGGTGGCGAGCTTCAGCTCCCTATGTAGCGTGCGCATGCCGCGATGCAAGGTGAGGACATGCGCGAAACCGCGCTCGACGTCGGATTCCGCCGCGTCCGGACGCGTCCACCAGTGCATGTCGGCGGCCAGGCGCTGCAGCAGGCGGGAAAAGCCGGCCCCTTCCAGCCTGGCGACCAGGGCGGCGCTGTCGCGGCTGCCCTCGGCGGCGCAGTCGACCAGGGCACGGCGCAGCCGGTCGGCGTCGGGATTGTCGAACTCGACCTCGGCCAGCGCCTCGCAATGGCGCTCCAGCAGGGCGGGATGGCCGACCACCACGGCCAGGATCAGCGCTTCGCGGCCGGGCAGGCCGGCCCGGCTGCCGCGCGCCAGCGCGCCGTCGCGGACGCCGGGGGTGACCAGGCTGGCGATCGGCGGGGCGGGGGCGGGACGGCCGTCACGCGGGCGGGGCCTGCCCCTCGCCTCGCCGCCGCGGGCCGGGAAGGCGCGCGCCGGCGGCCCGAAGAAGGCGCGCAGCCGCGCCTGCATGTCGGCCTGGTAATGGCGGCGCACCGTCTCGTCCTGGATCGGCGCCACCGCCTCCATCAGCCGGCGCTCGAGCGCGGCGCGCTTCTCCGGCGTGGCGAAGTCGCCGCCTTCGGTCTCGCGCATCCACAGGATGTCGGAGAGCGGCCGCGCCGCCCGCAGCACGTCCGCCACCGCGCCGGCGCCGGCCGAGCGGACCAGCTCGTCCGGGTCCTGGCCCTCCGGCAGCAGGGCGACGGTGAGGGCCTTGCCGACGCCGACATGCGGCAGCGCCACGTCGAGCGCCCGGTAGGCGGCGCGCCGGCCGGCCTTGTCGCCGTCGAAGCACAGGGTCGGCTCCTCGCTCATCCGCCAGAGCAGGCCGAGCTGGTCCTCGGTCAGCGCCGTGCCGAGCGGGGCGACGGTGTGGGCGAAGCCGGCGACGCTCATCATGATCACGTCGACATAGCCTTCCACCGCGATCACCGAACCGGTCCGATGGGCCGCCTCGCGGGCGCGGTGGTGGTTGTAGAGGCAGGACCCCTTGTGGAAGAGCGTCGTCTCCGGCGAGTTGAGGTACTTGGCCTGGGCGTCACGGGCCATGGCCCGGCCGCCGAAGGCGATGACCCGGCCGCGGGCGTCGTGGATCGGGAACATGACCCGCTCGCGGAAGCGGTCATAGGGAACCTGGATGTCCTCGCCGTGGATCAGGAGGCCGGCCTCGATCATGGCGTCGCGCCCGACCCCCTTGCCGGCGAGGTGGTCGCGCAGCGCGAACTTCTCGTTCGGGGCGAAGCCGAGGCCGAACTCGGCCTGGATCGCCGGGGTCAGGCCGCGGTCGGCGAGATAGCCGCGCGCCGCCGCGCCCTCGCGGGCATGCAGGCGGCCCTCGAAGAACTTCGCCGCCAGCGCCAGCACCTCGTGCAGGCTGGCGCGCGCCTCCTCGCGGCGCAGGTCCTCGCTGGTGACCTTGGGCAGCTCGACCCCGGCCTCGCCGGCGAGCCGCTCCACCGCCTCCGGGAAGGGCAGGCCCTCCGTCTCCATCAGGAAGCGGAAGATGTCGCCGTGCTGGCCGGAGGAGAAGCAGTGGTAGAAGCCCTTCTGGTCGTTGACGTAGAAGGACGGGGTCTTCTCGGCCTGGAAGGGCGACAGGCCGCGCCATTCCCGGCCCTGCTTGCGCAGCTTCACCCGCCGCCCGACCACCGCCGACACCGGCAGCCGCGCGCGAATCTCGTCGAGCAGGGACGGCGGGAACTTCATGGACCTAATGTGCTGCGGGTGCGCGGTTTGGCAAGCCGAAAGCCTTCACAAGTCACGGCCGGCAGGCCTCCCCTCCCGAGACCGATATGGGGGCGGTGCCACGGATTCATGACGGGTGCATCTCCACCCGCGACGGTCGAGGATGGTGCATCCGTCGTGGCCTTTAAGGCGACGCGTGGCGGCGGCTGATCCAGTTATCCCCGCAATCCCCAGCTCAGCCCGCCAGCGCCTGCTTCACCAGCGGACCGGCCTTGCCGAAGTCCATCTGGCCGGCGAAGCGTTCCTTCAGGACGCCGATGACCTTGCCCATGTCCTTGATCCCGGCCGCGCCGGTCTCGGCGACGACCGCGGCGATCGCCGCCCTGGTCTCGGCCTCGTCCATCTGCCGGGGCAGGAAGGAGGAGAGCACGACGATCTCGGCCTTGGCCTGGTCGACGAGGTCGGCGCGGCCGGCCTTGTCGGCCAGATCCTGCGATTCCTGCGTCTGCTTGATCATCTTCTGCAGCATGGCCAGGATCTCGGCGTCCGGGATCGGGTCCTTGCCGTTGCCGCGCGCCTCGATATCCCGGTCCTTCAGGCCGGCCTGGATCATGCGGACGACGGACAGGCGCGCCTTGTCGCCCGCCTTCATCGACTCCTTGACCGCCGCGCTCAGCGTTTCCCGCAGGGACATCGTGCTTTTTCCTCGATGGGCCGGAACGGCGCCGCCATGCCTCACGGCATTCGCACCCTTTCCGGCAAGTGTCTGATGTATAACGTCTTTCGCGAAAGCATCCGGGGTTGACGCGCCGCCGTCGCCCCCTTACTTTCCGCGCCGCACCCAACGGCTGCCCCATTCCGGCACGCCATCGCCCGCGCAACGGGGACTTAGGACGAAAATGACCGGCACACAAGTCGCGGCCCCCACCCAGGCCTCCAGCCCCGCCGCCCCGGCCGAGGCCTGGATCGAGCCGGTGGCGACGGCGCTCCTGGTGCTGGCCGACGGCACCGTGCTGGAGGGCCGGGGCTTCGGGGCGGTGGCCGAGGCCGCCGGCGAAGTCTGCTTCAACACGGCGATGACGGGCTATGAGGAGATCCTCACCGATCCCTCCTATGCCGGGCAGATCGTCACCTTCACCTTCCCCCATATCGGCAATGTCGGCGTCAACGACGAGGATATCGAGACGGTCAACATGGCCGCCTCGAGCGGCGTGCGCGGCGTGGTCGTGCATGCTGATGTGACCGATCCGGCGAACTATCGCGCCAGCCGCCATTTCGACGCCTGGCTGCAGGCCCGCGGCATTCCTGGCGTCGCCGGCATCGACACGCGGGCGCTCACCGCGCTGATCCGCGACAAGGGCATGCCGAACGCCGTGATCGCCCATGCGCCCGACGGGGTGTTCGACGTCGAGGCGCTGAAGCGCCGGGCGCAGGCGCTGCCGTCCATGGCCGGCCTCGACCTGGTGCCGCCGGTGACCTCGGCCCAGCGCTTCGACTGGGACGAGACCGTATGGCAATGGCAGGCCGGCTACGGCCGCCAGGGCGCGCCCGGGCGCCGGGTGGTCGCCATCGACTACGGGGTCAAGCGCAACATCCTGCGCCTGCTCGCCAATGCCGGCTGCGCCGTGACGGTGGTGCCGGCCACCACCTCGGCCGCGGCAATCCTGGCGCTGCAGCCCGACGGCGTCTTCCTCTCCAACGGGCCGGGCGACCCGGCCGCCACCGGCGAGTATGCCGTGCCGGTGATCCGCGAGCTCCTGGACCGCAAGGTGCCGGTGTTCGGCATCTGCCTCGGCCATCAGATGCTGGGGCTGGCCATCGGCGCGACGACCGCCAAGATGAAGCAGGGCCATCACGGCGCCAACCATCCGGTGAAGGACCTGACCACCGGCAAGGTCGAGATCGTCTCGATGAACCACGGCTTCGCCGTGGACCGCGCCAGCCTGCCGGCGGAGGCGGTGGAGACCCATGTCTCGCTGTTCGACGGCTCCAATTGCGGCCTCGCCCTCAGGGACCGCCCGGCCTTCTCCGTGCAGCACCATCCCGAGGCCTCGCCCGGGCCGCGCGACAGCCACTATCTCTTCGACCGCTTCGTCACTATGATGGACGCACAAAGAGCCGGCAAAGCGGCCTGAGGGGAAACGTCCATGCGCGCTGCGATCGCCGTGGGCCTGCTGTTCGCGACGACGGGCCTCGCGGCTGCGACCGATGCGCGGTCTCTGCCCGACTATTTCGCCACGAGCTGGGACGCGGTCGCCGCCGCGCCGCTCAAGGCCTTCACGACCCCGGAGCACGACGCCTTCACCGCGAGTTGGGACGCGGTGACCGAGGCGCCGCTCGTCCCGTTCGCGCCGCCGAAGGCGGCGCCCGCCGCCGCCTCGCCGCGCGACGACCTGCCGCCGATCATGCTCGCCGGCATCCCCGTGCCGCCGGAGCGGCCGGTGGTGATGCCGGGCGCCGCCGCCTACGCCTCGCTGGGGCCGGACGCGGCCTCCGGCCTTGCCGGCGCTGCCGTGATCCCGCTGCCGCTGCCGAGGCCCCGCGGCATCGACCAGGCCGCCGGCCAGCCTGCCAAGGACGCTCTCTCCATCCGTCCCGAAGCCGCTCCGCCGCAGCCGGAAACCAAGGTCGCCATGCTCGGCGGCCTGCCCGGCGCCGGCATGGCGATCGCCAACCTGGCGCGCATGGCGCCGCTGCCGCCGATCGCCAAGGGCGCCTGCAGCGTCGCCAACCCCTACAAGGTCACGGCGCTCGGCCCGAACGGGCGCACCGCCCTGCAGCCGGCCGCCACGCTCGATGCGCCGATGGTGCAGGGCTTGGTGAAATGGGAAGGCGAGGTCCAGGCGGCGGCGAAGCAGACGCTGGGCGAGCCCATCGTCGCCCTCAAGGTCGCCGCCTCCTATGACTGCCGCACCATGAACCACCGCCGGCGTGCCCGCCTCAGCGAGCACGCGCACGCCAACGCCATCGACATCGCCGCCTTCGTCACCGCCAGCGGCAAGGAGATCACCGTCGAGCGCGACTTCCACAGCCGCGGCCCCGGCGGCGCCTTCCTCAAGGCGGTCCATGCCGACACCTGCGACGTGTTCCAGGTGGTGCTCGGCCCGGGCTCGGACGGCATGCACGAGAACCATTTCCACATGGACCTCGGCCGCTGGAAGGCCTGCCGCTGAGCCGGACGCCGTCCGGCCCTCGCAGCCCCGCGGGGGCTTGGCGATCGGCTCCCGATCGCGCAAAAAGGGATGGGGCGACGCATGCCCCGCGGCGGAGGCGGGGATCGATGGCGAGCGACACGGCTGATCCCACCACGGGCCGCCACCGCATCGTGGTGGTCGGTGCCGGCTTCGGCGGGCTGGAGGCCGTGCACCGGCTGGCCGGCGCGCCGGTCGCGATCACGCTGGTCGACCGGCGCAACCATCATCTGTTCCAGCCGCTGCTCTACCAGGTCGCGACCGCCTCGCTGGCGACCTCCGAGATCGCCTGGCCGACCCGCCACGTCCTCGCCCGGCGCGACGACGTCACCACCCTGCTGGCGACCGTCACCGGCATCGACACGGCGGCCCGCCGCGTCCTGCTCGACGACGGCGCCACCCTGCCATACGACACGCTGATCCTGGCCACCGGCGCCCGCCACGCCTATTTCGGCCATGACGAGTGGGAGCCGTTCGCCCCCGGCCTGAAGACGCTGGAGGACGCCACCACCATCCGCCGCCGCATCCTGCTCGCCTTCGAGCGGGCGGAGCGCGAGACCGACCCGCGGCGGCAGGCGGCGCTCCTGACCTTCGTCATCGTCGGCGCCGGACCGACCGGGGTGGAGCTCGCCGGCACCATCGCCGAGCTCGCCCGCGACACGCTGCCGTCCGACTTTCGCCGCATCGATACCCGCAAGGCCCGCGTCGTGCTGGTCGAGGCCGGCCCGCGCGTGCTGGCCGGCTATGCCGAGGACCTCTCCGCCTATGCCCAGCGCTCGCTGGAGGGCCTCGGCGTCGAGGTCGAGCTCGGCCGGCCCGTCTCCGCCTGCAGCGCCGACGGCGTGGTCTATGGCGACCGCACCCTGGAAGCGAAGACCATCCTCTGGGCGGCCGGCGTGCGGGCCTCGCCCGCGGCCGAATGGCTCGGCGTCCCGGCCGACCGGGCCGGCCGGCTGATCGTCGAGCCGGACCTCGCCGTGCCCGGCCATCCCGAGATCTTCGCCGTCGGCGACACGGTGGCGATCGCCGGGCCGGAGGGCAAGCCGGTGCCCGGCATCGCGCCCGCCGCCAAGCAGGAGGGGCACTATGTCGCCGGCGTGATCAGGGCCCGTCTCGCCGGCGCCGCCCCGCCCGGGCCGTTCCACTACCGCCACGCCGGGAGCCTCGCCCAGATCGGCAAGAAGCTTGCGGTGATCGATTTCGGCCGCATCAAGCTGCGCGGCGCCCTGGCATGGTGGATCTGGGGCATCGCCCATATCTATTTCCTCATCGGCGTGCGCACCCGGCTCAGCGTCGCGCTCAACTGGCTGTGGATCCATGTCCGCAACCAGCGCAGCGCCCGCCTGATCACCCAGGGCCGCGACGACGAGGATTAGCCCGCGGCGCGGCCGCGGTTCAGCCGAAAGGACGTGACATGCCCAAGGGATCCGACCTCCTGGTGGCGGCTCTGGAGAACGAGGGGGTCGACCGCATCTTCGGCGTGCCCGGCGAGGAAAATCTCGACGTGGTGGAAGCGCTGCGCCGATCGCGCATCCGCCTGATCATCACCCGGCACGAGCAGGCCGCCGCCTTCATGGCCGCCACGCACGGTCGCCTCACCGGAAGGCCGGGCGTGTGCATCTCGACGCTCGGGCCGGGCGCGCTCAACTTCACCACCGGCGCCGCCTACGCCCATCTCGGCGCCATGCCGATGATCATGATCACCGGCCAGAAGCCGATCATGAGCCGGCGCCAGGCCCGCTTCCAGGTCGTCGACGTGGTGGCCTCGATGCGCCCGCTCACCAAGCTGACCCGCCAGATCGTCAGCCCCGGCGCCATCCCCACCACGGTGCGCGACGCCTTCCGCGTCGCCATGGACGAGCGGCCGGGGCCGGTGCATCTGGAGCTGCCCGAGGACGTGGCCGGGGCCGAGGCGCCGCCGGCGCGGCCGGTGCCGCCGCATCCGCTGGAGCGGCCCGTCGCGGCCGAAGCCGCCCTCGAGCGGGCTGCGGCCATGATCCTGGCGGCCGAGCGCCCGCTGATCATGATCGGTGCCGCCGGCAACCGGCCGCGCCTGGTGGAGGCGCTGTCGGATTTCATCCTCCGGGCCAACCTGCCCTTCTTCAACACCCAGATGGGCAAGGGCGCGGTCACCGGCGGCTCCGAGCTCTATGTCGGCACCGCGGCGCTGTCGGAGCGCGACTATGTGCACCGGGCCATCGACCGGGCCGACCTCATCATCTCGGTCGGCCATGACACGGTGGAGAAGCCGCCCTTCCTGATGAAGGCCGAGGGCGGCCCGAAGGTGATCCATATCGGCTATCTCTCCGCCGACGTGGAGGAGGTGTTCCATCCCGACGCCGAGGTGATCGGCGATATCGGCGCGACGGTCACGGCGCTCGCCGACCGGCTGGCCGGCAAGCTCGAGCCCAGCCCCGAGCTGCTGGCGCTCCGGCGCGACATCCTCGACCACCTCAACGACCGCGCCCATGACGGGCGCTTCCCGATGACGCCGCAGCGCATCGTCCACGACGTGCGCGCCGTGATGCCGGACGAGGGCATCGTCTGCCTCGACAACGGCATGTACAAGATCTGGTTCGCCCGGCATTACCGCACCCACGTCGCCAACACGCTGCTGCTCGACAATGCCCTCGCCACCATGGGCGCCGGCCTGCCCTCGGCGATGATGGCGGCCATGCTCAACCCCGGCCGGCGGGTGCTGGCGGTGTGCGGCGACGGCGGCTTCATGATGAACTCCCAGGAGATGGAGACCGCGGTGCGCCTCGGCCTCGACCTCGTGGTGCTGATCCTGAAGGACGACGCCTACGGCATGATCCGCTGGAAGCAGGCGGTCGACGGCTTCCCGGATTTCGGCATGACCTTCGGCAATCCCGATTTCGTGCGCTATGCCGAGAGCTACGGCGCCAAGGCCTCCCGCGTCGCGGCCGCCGACGCGCTGCTGCCGACCCTCGACGCCGCTTTCCGCGGCGGCGGCGTGCACCTGGTCGAGGTGCTGGTCGACTATGCCGACAACATCGCCGTGCTGGTGGACGAGCTCCGGCGCAACGCCCTCGGCACCGAGCCGGAATAGCCGGGGACGGTGCAGCGATGTCCCGGGCTCGCCGACGCAGGTCGCCCGCGCTCAGCACGACCGGGCGGAGGAGGGGGGCTCCGCCGCCAGCCGCTCGCCCAGCGCCGCCATGCGTCGTCCGAGCCCGGTGAGGCTGAGCCCGAGCCCGGCGAGGTTGAGCCCGAGCCCGGCGAGGCCGAGCCCGAGGCGCCGCCAGGGTCGGCGCGGTGGCGCGGGCGACTGGTCTGCGACCGGTTCCTCCGGCCGCAGCAGACGGATGCGCAGGGTGATGCCCCGGCTCAGGCCGGCGGCCATCGGATCCGTGAGCATGAGGAATCTCCGCATATGGCAAAGCCGGGCGCTCCAGCGTCCGTCCCGCCTTTTCCATGCTGATTCAACAGGATCGATGCCATTCTGACAAACGAGCTTTTCTTCCCGGCGCGGCCGTATTAAAAAGTTTCGCTCATGAATGAGGTGGTGTGGCCATGGGCGAGCGCCTTCCCTCCCTACCGGCCCTGCGCGTGTTCGAGGCGGCCGGCCGCCTCCTGAGCTTCACCCGCGCGGCGGCCGAGCTCAACGTCACCCAGGCGGCGGTCAGCCATCAGATCCGCGCGCTGGAGCAGCAGCTCGGCCAGCCCCTGTTCCGGCGCTCGACGCGGCGCCTGGAGCTGACGGCGGCCGGACGGCTGCTGCTGCCGGCGGCGGCCTCGGCGTTCTCGACGCTGGAGCGGGCCGTGGCCGAGCTCGGCCGCGCCAGGGCGATGCTCGGCATCACCACCAGCCCGTTCTTCGGGGCGCGCTGGCTGGCACCGCGGCTGGCCCGCTTCGCCGGGCGCCATCCCGACATCGACGTGTCGGTGCGCCACACCCAGGCGGTGCTGGATCTGGCGGCGGAGGGGCTCGATCTCGCCATCCGCAGCGGCCGGGGCTACTGGCCCGGCGTCGAGGCCGAGCTGCTCGTGCCGATGGACCTGGTGCCGGCCGCCGCGCCCGCCGTGGCGGCCCGGCTCGGGCCGGATGCGCGCACCGCCATCGCCGGGGCGACGCTCCTGCACAACGAGACCCGCGAGGAATGGGCGGACTGGCTGCGCGTCGCCGGGCTCGACCCGCACCTGTCCGAGCAGGGGCCGGTGTTCGACGACGAGCACGTCCTGGTCGAGGCGGCGCAGAGCGGCCAGGGCGTTGCGCTGGTGGCGCCTGGGGTCGTCGCCAAGGAGTTCGAGGCCGGCGCGCTGGTCGAGGTCGCCGACCTCGCCATCGAGAGCTGCGGCTATTATCTCGTCTACCGGCCCGGCGGGCTGGACGTGCCCAAGCTCGCGGCGTTCCGCGACTTCCTGATGGCGGAGGCCGGGCGCGGCGCCCCGCCGCCGCGACGGGCCTGGGGCAAGAACGTCCTTCCCCCCGGCGCCAAAATGCTCTAAGCCCACGGCTCGATCCGTCCGGCGCCGCGGTGTCATGCTCCGCGGCTTTTTCATGCCGGCATTCCGAGTTCGGACGAGCAATGCCCAAACGCACCGACATCGCCTCCATCCTCATCATCGGCGCCGGACCGATCGTCATCGGCCAGGCCTGCGAGTTCGACTATTCCGGCACGCAGGCGGTCAAGGCACTGAGGCAGGAGGGATATCGCGTCATCCTGGTCAACTCGAATCCGGCGACGATCATGACCGATCCGGAGCTGGCGGACGCGACCTATGTCGAGCCGATCACGCCGGACGTCGTGGCCAAGATCATCGAGAAGGAGCGCCCCGACGCGCTGCTGCCGACCATGGGCGGCCAGACCGCGCTCAACACGGCGCTGGCGCTGGAAGCCGCCGGCGTCCTGAAGAAGTTCGGCGTGGAGATGATCGGCGCCGATGCCGACGCCATCGACAAGGCCGAGGACCGCGAGCGCTTCCGCGAGGCCATGGCGAAGATCGGCCTGGAGACGCCGCGCTCGGCGATGGCCCATACCCTGGTCGAGGCGCTGGAGGCGCTCGACACCATCGGCCTGCCCGCCATCATCCGCCCCTCCTTCACCCTCGGGGGCACCGGCGGCGGCATCGCCTACAACCGCGCCGAGTTCATCGACATCATCGAGCGCGGCCTCGACGCTTCGCCCACCAGCCAGGTGCTGGTCGAGGAGAGCGTGCTGGGCTGGAAGGAGTTCGAGATGGAGGTGGTCCGCGACAGACGCGACAACGCCATCATCGTCTGCTCCATCGAGAACATCGACCCGATGGGCGTGCACACCGGCGATTCCATCACCGTCGCGCCGGCGCTGACGCTGACGGACAAGGAATACCAGATCATGCGCGACGCCTCGATCGCGGTGCTGCGCGAGATCGGCGTGGAGACCGGCGGCTCGAACGTGCAGTTCGCGGTCAACCCGGCCGACGGGCGCCTGGTGGTGATCGAGATGAACCCGCGCGTGTCGCGCTCCTCGGCGCTCGCCTCGAAGGCGACGGGCTTTCCCATCGCCAAGGTCGCGGCCAAGCTCGCCGTCGGCTACACCCTCGACGAGATCGAGAACGACATCACCGGCGGAGCGACGCCGGCCTCCTTCGAGCCGACCATCGACTACGTCGTCACCAAGATCCCGCGCTTCGCCTTCGAGAAGTTCCCGGGGGCGGAGCCGATCCTCTCCACCGCCATGAAGTCGGTCGGCGAGGCCATGGCGATCGGCCGTACCTTCCAGGAGAGCCTGCAGAAGGCGCTGCGCTCGCTGGAGACGGGCCTCAGCGGCCTCGACGAGATCGAGATCGAGGGCCTCGGCAAGGGCGACGACAAGAACGCCATCCGTGCCGCGCTCGGCGAGCCGACGCCGGACCGGCTCCTGCGCGTCGCCCAGGCCATGCGCATGGGGCTGAGCGACGCCGAGATCCATGCGGTCTGCAAGATCGATCCCTGGTTCCTGGCGCAGGTCCGCGGCATCGTCGACACCGAGCAGAAGATCCGCCGCATCGGCCTGCCCGCGACGCCGGGGGCGTTCCGGGCCCTCAAGGCGATGGGCTTCTCGGACCGGCGGCTGGAAACGCTGGCCGGACTGCCCGACGGGGCGGCGCGGACGGCCCGACGCGGCCTCGGCGTCAGGCCGGTGTTCAAGCGCATCGACACCTGCGCCGCCGAGTTCGCGTCGCCCACCGCCTACATGTACTCGACCTATGCCCCGCCCTTCGCCGGCGCGACCGCGGACGAGGCCTTGCCGTCCGACCGGCGCAAGGTGGTGATCCTCGGCGGCGGGCCGAATCGCATCGGCCAGGGCATCGAGTTCGATTATTGCTGCTGCCATGCCTGCTTCGCGCTCTCGGACGCCGGGTTCGAGACGATCATGATCAACTGCAACCCCGAGACCGTCTCCACCGACTACGACACCTCCGACCGGCTCTATTTCGAGCCCTTGAGCGAGGAGGACGTGCTGGAGATCCTGGAGACGGAGAAGGCGCGGGGCACGCTGCACGGCGTCATCGTGCAGTTCGGCGGCCAGACGCCGCTCAAGCTCGCCGGGGCGCTGGAGGCCGCGGGCATCCCGATCCTCGGCACCTCGCCGGACGCCATCGACCTCGCCGAGGACCGCGACCGCTTCAAGCGGCTGATCGACAAATTGGCCCTGCGCCAGCCCAAGAACGGCATCGCCTATTCCGTCGAGCAGTCGCGCCTGGTGGCGGCCGATCTCGGCCTGCCCCTGGTGGTGCGCCCCTCCTATGTTCTCGGCGGGCGGGCCATGGCGATCATCCGCGACGAGGGCACTTTCGACGACTACCTCCTGGGCACGCTGCCGCAGATGGTGCCGCCCGACGTCAAGGCGCGCTATCCCAACGACAAGACCGGCCAGATCAACACGGTGCTGGGCAAGAACCCGCTGCTGTTCGACCGCTACCTCTCCGACGCGGTGGAGGTCGACGTCGACTGCCTGTGCGACGGCAAGGACACCTATATCGCCGGCATCATGGAGCATATCGAGGAGGCCGGCATCCATTCCGGCGATTCGGCCTGCTCGCTGCCGCCGCGCTCGCTGTCGCCGGAGACCCTGGCCGAGCTGGAGCGCCAGACCCGCGCCCTGGCGCTGGCAGTCGGCGTCGGCGGCCTGATGAACGTGCAATATGCGATCAAGGACGGCGTCATCTACGTGCTGGAGGTCAATCCGCGCGCCTCGCGCACCGTGCCCTTCGTCGCCAAGGTGATCGGCGAGCCGATCGCCAAGATCGCGGCGCGGATCATGGCCGGCGAGAGCCTCGCCTCCTTCGGCCTGACGCCCAAGACGCTCGGGCACATCGCGGTGAAGGAGGCGGTGTTCCCCTTCGCCCGCTTCCCCGGCGTCGACACCGTGCTCGGGCCGGAGATGCGTTCCACCGGCGAGGTGATCGGGCTCGACACCGATTACGGCGTCGCCTTCGCCAAGAGCCAGCTCGGCGGCGGCACCAAGGTCCCGGTGGAGGGCGTGGTGTTCGTGTCGCTGAAGGACGAGGACAAGCCGCGCATCGTCGACACCGCCAGGCTGCTGGTCGATCTCGGCTTCACCATCCTGGCCACCGACGGCACGCAGCGCTTCCTGGCCGAGAACGGCATCGCGGCGACGCGCGTCAACAAGGTGCTGGAAGGGCGGCCGCACATCGTCGACGCCATCAAGAACGGCGGCGTGCAGCTGGTGTTCAACACGACCGAAGGGGCCCAGGCCCTCAGCGACTCCCGGTCGCTGCGCCGAGCCGCCCTCTTGCATAAAGTGCCATATTACACCACTCTCTCCGGTGCGATTGCGGCAGCGCAAGGGATCAAGGCCTACAAGAGCGGCGATCTCAAGGTGCGTGCGCTGCAGTCCTATTTCGGTGCGGCAGCCTGACGGGGGAGGCTGCGGCGCCGGGCGTAACGTCCGACAGTGCAACCGACCGCGGGCCGGAATCCAACCCCGGCGGCGTGCGTTTTTTGCGTCTTTTGAGAAGAATTGACATGGACAAGATCCCGATGACCGCCGCGGGCCACGCGGCGCTTGAGGCCGAGTTGAGGCAGCGTCAGCAGATCGAGCGTCCGCGCATCATCGCGGCCATCTCCGAAGCCCGCTCGCATGGCGATCTCTCCGAGAACGCCGAGTATCACGCCGCCAAGGAAGCGCAGGGCCACAACGAGGGACGCGTCGCCGAGCTCGAGGACATGCTGGCGCGCGCCGAGGTGATCGACGTTTCCAAGCTCTCCGGCGACACCGTGAAATTCGGGGCCCGCGTCACCCTGATCGACGAGGACACCGACGAGGAGAAGACCTACCTGATCGTCGGCGAGAGCGAGGCCGACGTCCGCTCGGGCAAGATCTCCATCTCCTCGCCGCTCGCCCGCGCCCTGGTGGGCAAGAAGCAGGGCGTCTCGGTCGAGGTCAACACGCCCAAGGGCCCGAAGGCCTACGAGATCGCCAACGTGGCCTGGAACTGAGGCCGGCGCGGGGCCGGCGGTCCCGTGCCGCCGCTCCGCATTGCCAATCCCTGAAAGGCTGGAGGAACGGCCCGATGTCCCTCGACATGCCCACCCGCCGCGCTGCGCTGGCCGTCGTCGGAGCCTCGGTGCTGGCTGCGGCGCTGGCCGGTTGCACCACCCCGGCGCCCGGGCTCACCGAGCAGGCCAAGGCCATGCCGATCAGCGGGGTCCACGTCAGCGGAACCGCGAATCGCACGCTGGAGGTGCTCGCGCCCCTGGTGGCGCAGGAGCTGGTCTCCGAGCTGGGCTCCCGCTACGCGCCGGGCGCCAGGGGCGGCGCCACCCTCGTGGTCGAGCTCACCGGCGTCCTCATCGAGACCGGCGGCAATGGCGGCTCGCGCCACTACCGCTTCAGCGTCGACGCCGTCGACCAGCTCGAAGGCCGCGTGAGCCTGCTCGGCCCGCGCGGCGAGGCTCTGACCGACTTTCCCTTCCTGGCGAGTACCGGCGCGATGTTCCGCTCCTCGCTCGACTTCTATCCCGATCCGCGCCGGCTGCAGGGCCTGGCGCACGCCTATGCCTATTGGATCGCGCGCAAGATCGGCTGAACTATAGGCGGGGTTGTGGAAGCCGTCCTGGTGCGGCGTCCATCTTATTATTATGTTCGCCTGGTGGAATACTTGCAGCCGGCCGTAGCGGCCTGGACCGGCTCCCCTAACCGAACCTTAAGCATCTTGCCGACATCGTTCGATCTATGTCCCGGATCGTTCGCCTCGAGTGACTGATGTTTGGTTCTCGCCGCAGCCTGACCCTCTCGCCGCCCGCCGCGGCCACCTCGTCCGAAGCCGAGGATCGTCCCGAGCAGCGCCTGGTCGAGGCGCTGGATGGCCTGCGGGCCGCACGCCTCGCCGGCGCCGCGCTCCCCGAAGGCCGGGTCGGCCATGCGCTCGGCGACCTCCTCCGCTTGCTGGAAGAGGACAGCCGCCGCGACCTCGCCGCCACCGTCGCGGTGGCGAGTGAGGCTTCCGAGGCCGCGGCCAATATCGGCTGGATGACCCACGACATCGCCGAGATGGCGAGCTCGACCTCCTCGATCTCCGGCGCGGTGGAGGAGCTGGCCGCCTCGATCGCCCAGCTCTCGCAGACGTCGGGCGCCAGCGCCATGGAGGCCGAGGCCGCCCGCGACGGCATGCGCGGCTGCATCGCGCAGATGCGCCGGGGGAGCGACGCCATGGCGGTGATCAGCACCGGCGTCGCCGGCATCGGCGAGCGCCTGGGCTCGCTCGAGGAGGCGGTGGCGCAGATCGCCGCCATGGCGGGCACGATCGAGACGATCTCGCGCCAGACCAACCTGCTCGCCCTCAACGCCACCATCGAGGCGGCGCGGGCCGGCGCGGCGGGAGCGGGCTTCGCCGTGGTCGCCGGCGAGGTCAAGTCGCTGTCCGGCCAGACCGCGCAGGCCACCGAGCAGATCCGCCAGCGCGTCGGCACGCTGGTGACCGGCATGCGGGCCATCGCCAAGGCGGTCGAGGACAGCTGCCTGGCCGTCGGGGAGGGGCACGACACCATCCGCGGCGTGGAGGCCGGCATCGAGACCGTCGGCGCCCAGATCGACGGCATCACCGACAATATGCGCGCGCTGGCCGAGGTGCTCGGCCAGCAGCAGGGCGCAACCAATTCGATCGCCGTCAGCGTCGGCGACATTGCCGGCAAGGCGGCGAAGAGCAAGGGCGAGATCGCCGCCGTCCTGGAGCGGCTGACCGGGGCGGAGCAGACGGCGCAGGCGTGCTTCGACCGGGCTGCCGGGCGGCCGATCGCCGCCTATCCGCTGGTCCGCTTTCCCGCCGATGCCGCCGCCTGGAAGCGACGCCTGGCGGCGGTGCTGGTCGGCGCCGCGCCGGCCCGCGAGGAGACGGCGGTGCTCGGCGAGCGGATCGCCCGCCGCCATTGCGAGACGGCGGCCGCCGGTGCTCCGGCCGCGACCGCCTTTCTGCAGGCCGAGCACAAGGCCCATGCCGAGGCCCTGCGGCTGGTGCGGGCGGTCGCCGCGCGGCGCTGGGACGAAGCCACTCCCGCCTTCATGGCGTGCGAGGCGGCGTTGGCCGCCGCCGTCGCCGCGGCCGGCACCCTCGCCGGCGCGGCCTGAGCCGACCTCAGGTCGGCGGCGGCAGCTCCGCCGGGACGATCGCCTCGTCCTTGACCGGTCGCAGCGTCAGCGCCGTCTTGACGTTGCGCACCGAGGGGGCGGCCGTCAGCTCGGCGACGAAGGCCTGGAAGGCCCTGAGGTCCGGCGCGACGCATTTCAGCACGAAGTCGATGTCGCCCGACAGCATCCAGCATTCGCGCACCAGCGGCTGGCCGCGCACATAGGCCTCGAAGGCGGCGAGGGCGGAGCCGGCCTGGGCGACGAGGTTGACCATCGCGAACACGGTCACCTCGTAGCCGAGCGCGCTCTCGTCGAGCAGCGTGCGGTAGCCCTTGATCACGCCGGCCTCCTCCAGCGCCCGCACCCGCCGGAGGCAGGGCGGCGCGGAGATGCCGACCCGCGAGGCCAGCTCGACATTGGTCATGCGGCCGTCGGCCTGCAATTCCCTGAGGATCTTCCAGTCGACCGTATCGAGGCGTACGCGCAAGGCTGGCTTTCCGTGCGGGCGGGACCTTCGATCCCTAAACCGCCCGCCGGAAGCAAGGCAAGCATCTTTCTGGCGCGCGGCCGGCCATCCACGACAGAAGCTTGCGTGGCGGGGGGCTGACGGGAACGAACCGTGTCCAGAGCGCCTTTCGGCTCTCAGGCTGCCGGGAGATCGACGACGAAGCCGGAGTCGAACATCCCGGCCGAGTCCTCGTCGACATGTCCGCGCGGATTGCAGACGACCCGGGTCGCGCCGAGACGGTAGTCCGAGCGCGAATGCACGTGTCCGTGCACCCAGAGCGCGGGCTGGCGGGCCGCGATCAGGCCGGACAGGTCGCTCGCATAGCAATGGGCCGTGTCTGCCCAGCTTGCGGGAAGCGAGCCGGGATGGGGGGCGTGATGGGTCACGACGACCGAAGGGCCGGGCCCAGGCTCCGCCAGCCGCGCGTCGAGCCATGCGCGGCTGGTCAGATGCCGCGACATCAGGTCGAGCGGACGGACATATTTGTCCCGGCCAGCGGATTTCCGGCGGATGCGCCGATAGTCGTTCATCGCCCGTCGCGCCATGCGGTCGGCTTCGCTGCTGGACCACGTCCACAGCCGCAGGTCGGTCCATAGCGTCGAACCCAGGAACCGCACGCCGGCCAACAAGATCGCCTCGTCGATCAGCAGATGAACATTGCGCCGGGCCGCCAGATCGCGCCCGCGGGCGATCTGATCCGCCATGGTGTAGCGATCCTCGCCCCGATCCCACCAGAAATCGTGATTGCCCGGCGCGTAGATCACGGGCATGCCGGCCAGGCGGTCCGCGAGCCAGTCGACGGACCGCGTGAGCGGCGAATGCACGTCTCCGGCGACCACGGCGATGTCGACGCCCGCCGCGGGCGGCACCGGAGTCCACGCGTTCCCGGTCCAATCCTGGTGCAGGTCGGAGAAGATCCACAGCCGCGCCATGGCGGCCTCCTCGAAAAATGCGGCGCCCCGCTGGCGGGGCCGATGCGTGACAATGATGGGATGAAGCTCTGGGGCCCGCTCAGGCGGCGGCGCGAAGGCGCGCGTGTACCGGGACCCGGCGAAGGGGCCGACGGCAAAGGCGGAAAATAGCGCAGCTTGTCATCATGGGCCGATAGCTAGCTCATGGCAAGCGCAGTTGCAACCGCGTCGGGATCGTATCGCGCGAGGATTGTCCGGCCTGATGCCGGGATCTGCAATTGTTTGCTGGGATCGATCAGCAGTGTTCTTCGTACTTGGAGGGCAGAAGCGTGCCGTTCCATCCGTTTAGCGAACTGGACGAGCTCTTGTTTCTCAAGAATTCCGATGAAGTCCGATGTCGAAACTCGGGTCTTGCTCAAATTTCGCCGAGCTCTCACGAGAGAATCGATCAGCAGGCGCGGAATTTTGTCGAAGAGATCGGAGAGAAAGGCATCGGGGGTCATCGCTCGAAGGTTGAACTTTCCCAGCTCGTCTGCTGGAAAGTGGCGGAGGTTCCAAGTGAGAATCAGCGCTGCATTGGCTGTGATCGCCGCCGCAACAACATGGCGATCATTCGGATCGGGCAGAGTTATCTTGGGGATATGCTTCTCGTATCCACTGACCATCGCCGTTGGAAGCGCATGCTCCATCAGTCTGCGGGTACCCTGCAGGCGCTCCGTCGGGATGGCTGGCGCATCGGCCAGCAGGCTTCGAATCCATTCCTCGTGGATTGCCTCTGTCCAGCGCGCCTCGACAAGACGGTCTACTCCGACTTGAACGAGAACATTCCTGAGATGAAAGGGATATGGAATGCAGGCGTCGAAGACCGCGATCGAGGGCTCAAACGCCATAGCGCCGCCCGAGGTCCTCGGCGTCCTCGGCGAGAGCCTCCAGCGCCTTCTGCTGGGCGTCCATTCTCGTCTTCAGCACCAATACGTCCTTCAGCTTCGCACGGCGATGCTTGCCGACATATCGGAATGGGAGCTCGCCAAGGTTCATGCGATGGACGACGAGAGGTCGGGAGATTCCAAGGATGCCTGCCGCGTCGTTCGGACTGAGTTCTTGGTCCTCGGCGAGGAGAGCGACCCGCTCACCCTGGAGGAGATGCCCCAGTGCTGCCTCGAGCAGCGCCGCAGCCTTCGGCGGCAGCCTGACCACCTGATCCTCGCCGGACTTGCGGCGGAGCCGGACCTCGACCCGATCGCCCTTGCCGAGAGGCTTGGCGGCCTTGCGCTCCCGATCCGAGAGCTCGACGAACTGCAGGGTGTGGGTGGTCATGGCGGCGCTCCTTGTCATGCCCAGAGTCGGCTTGCACCAATCTAACTGAAATATCTGAAAGGTTCGGCGACAAAAAGGCGGTTGCGACGGATTTCGATCGAGCGATTACACGATTTTCGTTGCCGGGGTGTCGCCAGCCCGGGCAGTTCTGCCCCGACGAAGCGAAAGGATCGACGGAGGTGAATAGCCTCTTGGATAGAGTTCGATGCGTGACACATCGGTGCTCGATGTCGGGCCGCGGCGGAATCTACGAGCAGGAGACGAAAGCATGTCCGCCATCATGACCAAGACGCCGGGCGGCGAGGAGATCGTCATCCTGTCCCGCGCCGAGTATGACGCGCTCACCGCCGCCAAGGAGGACATCGACGACGCTGCTACAGCACGCGCCATCAGGGCTCGCCTCGACGCGGAGACCGAGGAGGTCCTCACCAGCGAGGAGATGAAGGCACTTCTTGCTGCTCCGACACCGCTTGCCTTCTGGCGCAAGAAGCGCGGCCTGAGCCAAATCGACCTGGCTCGCGAGGTCGGCGTGGTTCAGGGGTACGTCCCCGAGATGGAGAACGGAAGGAGGACCGGCGACGTCGTGGTGCTGGTGCGCATCGCTCGCGCGCTCAACGTCAAGATCGACGACCTGGTCACCGGTTGACGAGGGGGTGCAGGGGGCCCAACACCCGATTCTTGTGATTGGTCGAGCGAGCCATACCAAACCCGGCGGTACAGCCGCTCGATGCAGGACGAGTTCGAATCCCTCTCGGCCCGCCATCTTCTTCGGGGCTCTGCGCCAGAATTGCTGCGGGTATTGTGTTGAAGCCTTTGGCCACCCGCGCTCCGCTCAGGGTCTCTTGAACGAGGCGTGACGAGAACTTGCCGCCCAAGTCCGTCGGGGTGAAATCCGGAAAGTTGATCGCGTTGGTTGGATCGACGACCGTTTTTCGCTCCAGTTCGTCATGGCGGCAAGTCCAGCAATTGCCGAAAAGGGAATCGCCAAGATGACGTCCTGGGCCTCGAGCGTGTCTTGCAGCGAGTTCGCCGTCACAGTTGGCCCAATCGCCTTGGCTTGCTGCGTGATCGCCTCGGGCGGCCGCTGGGCCGCGACGGATACTTGACTGTTCTTACGGGGGAACGCCCCGGGCAGGCGCCTGACCGATGGCGCCAAAACCTATAATCGCATAGCGCATGAGATCCTTCGGCTGCTGTTTAGAGTGAATGCAGGCGCATTTGACATGCCCTGTTGTCTAGCCCGGGAGAGAACCGATGGTCTGACCCTTGCCGAAGCCGCGTTGAGCGGGTGAAAAAGCGGGCGGCCTATGCAATTGTCCGAACGACACCGCCGT
This sequence comes from Labrys wisconsinensis, assembly GCF_030814995.1. Lineage (GTDB taxonomy): Bacteria > Pseudomonadota > Alphaproteobacteria > Rhizobiales > Labraceae > Labrys > Labrys wisconsinensis. The sequence continues at coordinate 65,331 of NZ_JAUSVX010000014.1, forward strand.
CGACACGCAAGGAAGAGCCTGTTGTCGCCGAAGCCTGCTCTGAGCAGATATAGACGACCAGGTTTGCGACTTCTTCGGTTGTCGCGAAGCGCTTGATGAGCGTTGTCGGGCGCGTCGTCTTAAGGAACTGCTGCTCGGCTTCCTCCTGCGTAATGCCTTGCGCCTCCGCAGCCGCCTTCATCCAACCGCCCATGATCTCCGAATTGGTCGGACCAGGCAGGACCGAATTGACGGTGACGCCTGTTCCGCCGACCACCTCGGCCAAGCCCCTCGAAACGGCGAGCTGAGCGGTCTTGGTCATAGCGTAGTCGATCAAGTCTACCGGGATTGCGAGCGCGGACTCGCTACTGATGAAGACGACGCGACCCCAGCCGCGCTTCATCATGTCCGGCACATAGTGGCGGGAGGCCCGGATGCCGCTCATGACGTTCAGCTCGAAGAGATCGATCCACTCGCTGTCGCCGATTTCGAAGAAGGGCTTCGCGCGCCCCGTGCCCACATTGTTGACGAGAATGTCCGCATCCGGCGCCCGCGCGAACAACTCCGCGGCACCTTCCGGGGTCGCAAGATCGGCGGTGACGCCGGTGAACTGACCCTTTGGGAAAAGCTTGCGCAACTCGCGAAGCGTTGCGGCGACCCTGTCCTCGCGGCGGCCGTTGATCACGACCGCAGCGCCTGCACGCGCCAACCCTTCTGCAATGGCTCGGCCGATACCTGCCGTGGACCCAGTAACGACCGCCCTGCGGCCAGTAAGTTCGATATTCATGACACCCTTCCTTCAACTGCGGAGAGATCTGTATGTGGATGATGTCAAAGCCAACGATAATGGCCTAAGTTGCCATAACATTAATTCCCTGGAGGAATGGGATGGATCGATTCAACGAATTGAACGCCTTCATCGCCGTGGCTGAAGCAGGCGGTTTTTCCGCCGCGGCGCGCACAACCGGAGACTCACAGTCCGCCGTCAGTAAGGCCATCGGTTCGTTGGAAAAACGCCTGGGCGTGATGCTGTTTAATAGAAGCACACGCCGCGTTACCCTGACGGATCAGGGGCGGAGATACTATGATCGGACAAAGCCGCTTATCGACGAGATGCAGGACGCCGATAGCGAACTGACCAGAAGCACGCTGGGTGTTTCGGGTTTAATTAGGATCGCCGCATCTGGTACTTTCGGCCGTCTTCATGTCTTGCCGCTCATCCCCACCCTGTTGTCGCTCAATCCCGGCCTTCAGGTGGATCTCGTTCTCTCCGACATCGTGCGAGATATGGTGGAAGATCGGATCGACCTGGCAATACGACTTGGGCCTGTCACTGAGCCCGACGCGGTTGTGAGGCGCGTTGCAATCACTCCCCTCGTATGCGTCGGATCTCGCCGTTATTTCGAGCGCCACGGGATACCAAAGACACCTGCGGAGCTCGTTGAGCACAATTGCCTTTTGTATGGCGGCCTAACAGAGGCGGCGAATTGGCCGTTCGTGGGGCGAGAAGGTCGATTCAGCGTCCCGGTTCGAGGGAACCTCTGGTCCAACAGTGTCGAAACGATAAGGGCCGCGGTTCTGGGCGATGTTGGAATTGGCCTGTTCGCCAAGGTTTCCCTTGCCGATGAACTCAGCCATCCCGACGTCATTCCTATCCTCGGGGAATTTATGAGCGATGTCAGAGATATAAGTCTCGTTTGGCCGAAACGCCGTTTCGTCCCGGCCCGAGTCCGGCAAGTGACCGATTTCTTCGCGGACGCCATTCCGCGGCGAACTTGAGAAAAAGTCCGCAATGGCTCTTCGCCGCCAATCCGTTGCAAACGGCGTCGTGTCTCGCATCGAAGACGCTATCGGGGGAGGGTGGCTGGTGTATCGCTCCGCCAGCTCTTTCAGCGTGGCTTTTTCGCGCCATGTTGGGGTGCCGCCGGCCCGTTATGCACACAAGGTTATGGAAGACGCCCTTGCGTGAAGAGGTTAGCTTGATAGACGGCGGCGCGCCGACAAAGCCCGACCCTTTGCATGCGGCCTGTGGCGGCTTGAGGGCCGCAGAGAGCTATAGCGTGCCTTAGAGAGCCACTGCGTCGCTGTCGTGCCCATCTTCATCGCTCTCGGCCAGCCAGACCCGCCGATTTCCCTCCATGGCCCGATATTGTCGCCGATTTCCGCACACCACCAAGCGGTATGGCGAACTGCCGATTCCACGCTATTGCGCGACACTCACGCACTCGCGTCAGGTCGGCCAACACAGCGCGCGGTAGCTATCGCTACTTTCGACCGGCGATGGCCATCGCGAACAAGCGTATTGCGGCCTCGACGTCATCCTCACGCTGGGGTTTCAGTCTGCCACTGAGTTCGATCATCGCCAGGCCTTGAACGAGCGCCCGGCATGCCAGCTTGGCCGCATCCGCACTATTGGGGACCAGTTCGGCGACGCGCCGGTCGAGAACCTCGTCGGCATGCTGGATCGCCGCGGTTCCGGCGTGACCATATTGGGGGCCGAACATCAGCCGGAACAAGGCTGGATGCAGCCGCGCAAAGCGGGTGAACGCCACGCCTTGCGCGAACAGCGCCTCCGCCGCGTCGGCACACGCATCGGCCTTGGCCAGTTCATCTCCGAGCATCGTGAAGCCGCGATCGGCGACCGCCGCCAGCAGCGCCGCCTTGTCCTCGAAGTGCCGATAGGGGGCCATGGCGGAAACCCCGGCGGCACGCGCCACAGCGCGAAGGCTGGGCGCCTCGCCGTCCGGTTCCAACAGATCGAGCGCCGCCATCAGCAACGCGGCTCGAAGCCCGTCTTTCGATTCAGATACCATTTGACATCTCGTTTACAGTGTATACTTATCTGCTTACACCGTACACAAGCACAGGAGTCCTGTCGATGGTACTTAAGACGATCAAGACCGTGCTGGGACAGATCGGCTATGATGATCGAGGCGAGTCCAATCAGCCGACGGCGCTGCTGTGGCCGAGCCTGTTTTCCGATCACACCATGTGGGATCAGCAAGTCAAAGCTCTGCGCGATGCGGGTTGGCGAACGCTGGCGCTCGATCCACCCGGTCATGGGAGCAGCCCCGGCCCCGGTCGCCCGTTCACGATGAACGAATGCACCGATGTCGCAGTCCAACTGCTCGGGCTTGTCCCCTTGGGTGTTCCGGTGGTCATGCTGGGCACGTCCTGGGGCGGGATGATCGCGCCGCGCGTCGCCCATCGGTTTCCGGACCGCCTGAAGGGTATTGTGCTGTTCAACACCACGGCCGATCGGCCCGATCTGTCCACCAAAGCAACTGCCAGATTGCTGACAGTGCTGCTTGCGATCGCCCCCCTCGACGGGATAGTCGATCGCATGCTGCTGTCGCTCCAAATCAGCGAGGCGACCCACCAGCGTGATCCGAAGATGGTAAGGGCCTTTGCGGCGCGGTTCCGCTCCTGGAACCGCCGCGCCCTGATAGGGAGTGTCGATTCTGTGTTGGTACGCCGCGATGCGTTCTTCGACGAACTGGCGACGATCGCGACCCCGGCGCTGGTTGTGTCGGGTGCGCAGGACACGATCCGGCCCACCGCGCTCAGCCGCCGGATCGTGGAGCGGATGCCCAACGCGCACCAGATTGAGGTGGAGGGCGCCGCGCATCTGGTGCCCGTCGAACAGCCCGACAGAGCCAACCGGCTCATCCTCGATTTCCTCGCAGATCTGGAGCGAGTGCGCGTATGATTGACGGATCGGCATGGGTGCTGGTCACGGCCGGCGCCTTCGTGGGCACGCACTTCATCCTGTCGCATCCGCTGCGGCGCCCGCTGGTGGCGGTGCTGGGCGAGGCAGGGTTCGCCGTATTCTACTCGGCGATCGCCGCCCTCTCCCTGGGGGCGACGGTTTGGGCCTATCGGGCCGCTCCCGTGACGTGGCCGGCCTGGGCGGTCGGGGACGGGCTGTGGGCGGTCGCGACCGTCGTGATGCTGGCCGCATCGATCTTATTGCTGGGCTCGTTGGTGCGGAACCCGGCACTTGCCGGTGGGACCACGCCGGCAGCGACGGCGCAGGCGCGCGGCGTCTATGCCGTCACCCGCCACCCGATGATGTGGGCGTTCGCGCTGTGGGGCGCGTGTCACATTCTGGTCTTTCCGATCGCGAAGAACGTCATCCTCTCCGGCGCGATCATCCTCTTAGCGTTGGTCGGCGCCGCGCTGCAGGACCGGAAGAGAGCGAGTCGCGACCCACAAGGCTGGGCCGCTTGGCAGGGCCGGACCAGCTACTGGCCGTTCGTGGCAATCCTCCAGCGCCGCGCAGCGTTTGGCGGCGTCAGCAGCCACGCCGTTGCCGGTGGCTTCCTCGTCTGGCTGGTGGCGACCTGGGCGCATGCACCGCTCACCGGCTGGTCCGCTGGTATATGGCGCTGGTTGGGAGGTTAGCTACGCAAGTGCCGCCGAAAACCGTCGATTGCCGCATAAGTCAAGGCGTTAGCAGAACAATCATATACTTATGACGATCTCGTAGTGCTCATCTTCGTCGGGCGCTGCCCGCCATATTTGCCCCGCCCACTCCTGTATATCTCTGGGCACGCCAATCGCCGCCCTTGACCCGCGATAAGCGTTCTCAGCCTGCTCGCTATCTGCAGAAATTCATCATTGCTGGACATTCCTCGCCGGACATCTGCTATCGGTGAATATGGGCAAACTCGATGCAAATGACCTGAATTCAGCAGGTGGGACGCGCCTGATCCAGTCGATCGAGCGTGCGGTGGCGATCCTTGAGACCATCGCGCGAGAAGGCGGAGCCGCGAAGCTGCAACGCATCGCCGCGGCGAGCAGGCTGGGCAAGACGACGGCGCACAACATCCTCAAGACGCTCGACAACCTTGGATATGTCCATCGGCGGCCGGGCGACATGCGCTATCATCTGGGCGGACGTATCCTGAACCTCGCTCGCATCGCTGGCGACGACGGAGCACTGCGCAATCGGCTGCGTCCCGCGCTGGAGGCCATCGCGGCGAAGACCGGCGAGACGGTCTATCTCGCGGTGGCGAGCGGTGATGAGGTTTATTATCTCGATGCGATCGAATCTCCGCAGACGCTGCGCACGGCGAGTCCTATCGGCGTGCGGGAGCGCCTTGAGGGCTCCGCAATCGGCCTCGTCTTCCTTGCCTTCATGCCGGGGCTCGGTCAGCGTGTGTTGGCGACGCGCGCCGATGCGCTCGGACCCGACATACGCGCCGAGATGGAGAACGTGGCAAGAGTCGGCTTCGCCCTTGATCTCGAAAATTATCTTGCGGGCCTGCACTGCGTTGCCGTGCCCTGGCGTGAGAACGGGGAGGTCCGCGCGAGCATTGGGCTTTCGGGACCGGCATCGCGGTTGCCGCGTCACACGCTCACGGACCTCGCTTGGCTGATGCTGAAGGAAGCCGAGAAGATATAAGTTCATCATAGTTGAATATTCGACGTTTTAAGCACCACACTTGTTCCAAAATCTAGGATCGTGCGTAATGTTCCGGCTTCCCCGAACAAACGAGGACGCCAGACATGAACTTCGAAATCTCTCAATCGCTCATCCAGATGGCGAAGGCTGAGGCCGCCAGAGGCGGCTTTGCCGTCTGCATCACTGTCCTCGACGCCGCCGCGCATCCGGTCGCCTTCGTCCGCATGGACGGCGCCAACATCGGCCCCATCGAGGTCAGCCAGAAGAAAGCCCGCACCGCCGCACTCTTCCAGGCCGACAGCCTTCAACTCGGGCAGGCCGCACAGCCCGGCGGCGCGATCTACACGCTTGAAAACACCAATGGCGGTCTCATCAGCTTTGGCGGTGGCGTGGTGCTGCGCGACAAAACAGGCGCAATAATCGGTGCGATCGGCGTCGCCGGTGCGACCGTGGAAGCCGACGAAACCATCGCTCAGGCTGCCGCCGCCATCCTTCTGGCTTGAAGCGCGGGGATCTGACATGCCGCTCGGTCTCTTCGCATTGGCGGTGTCGGCCTTCGCCATCGGCACCACCGAGTTCGTCATCGTCGGACTGATCCCGGAAATGGCCCGGGACCTGTCCGTCTCGATTCCCACCGCGGGGCTGCTGGTCAGCCTCTACGCCCTTGCGATCACGCTCGGGGCACCGACCGTCACGGCGCTCACCGGAGAGCTGCCGCGCCGGCAGCTCTCCATCGGCCTGATGGTGATCTTCACTATCGGCAACCTGATTGCCGCCCTCGCGCCGGGCTATACGGTGCTATTGGCCGGGCGGATCGTCACCGGCGTCGCCCATGGCGTCTTCTTTTCCATCGGCGCGACGGTCGCGACCTCACTGGTGGACAGGTCGAAGTCGGCGCAGGCGGTCTCGTTGATGTTTGCGGGCCTCACCGTCGCCATGGTCGTCGGCGTGCCGTTCGGTTCGTTCGTCGGTCAGCATTTCGGCTGGCGCGCGCCGTTCCTCGCCGTGGCACTCCTGGGCGCGATCAGTATCGCCGGCCTCGTGATGCTGCTGCCGAAGGCGATCCTGCATGCGCGGCCGGCCGGTCTCCTGTCGCAACTCACATTGCTCGGCAAGCCCAAGTTACTCGCCATGTATCTCGTGACCGTCTTCGGCTTCGGCGGCTCGTTCGTTGTCTTCACCTACCTCTCGCCACTGATGACCGAGGTGACACATGTGAGCGAGGCGACGGTCAGCCTCGCGCTGATGCTGTTCGGCGTGGCGACCGTTATCGGAAACCTGTTCGGTGGCCGCCTGGCCGACCGGCTGGGCATGCGGCGCGCCTTGCAGATCGTTCTTGCTGGTCTTGCGTTCTCCCTGGCGGCCTTGCCGTTCACGGCAAGCCATGTCGTTTCGATGTTCGCAAATCTGTTCGTTTGGGGCGTCTTCGCCTTCGCGATCTCACCGATCGTGCAGGCCGGTGTGGTGGCGACCGCCGGGGTGGAGGCCCCGGATGCGGTCGGCACGGCCTCGGGGTTCAATATCGCTGCCTTCAATCTTGGCATCGCGGCTGCCTCGTTCGTCGGCGGGGTCCTTGTTGCGGGACCAGGGCTGCAGGCGACGCCCTGGGCTGCACTCGCCGCCGCACTCGTCGCGCTGGGGATCGTTCAGCGGACAGGTGGCAGTGATCGTCGTATTGTCCCGAAGTAAAATGTGAAGACTGGAATCTGCCGAAATAACAGCGGGTTCCGGTCGATTTTCAGCTCTCATTCTGTAGGGCTATGGCGTAGACGCAGTTCTCATCGGTATCCCTCTCGGCCCGCCAGCAAAGCCTGGAGCATTTTCCAGCGGACCGGTACTCGGTTCGCGCCAGGACAATGCGTAAAAGCAAAGAGATAGAGAGCGTGATCGAACGATCGGGAAGCGGGAAGGCCGGCGCGCTGATCTGCACCTTTACGACGTTCCGTCGAATGCCAGGCGAGCGTTCCTGATCGCGGCATGGCTGCGATCGGCCCATCGGACAAGAACACCCAGCGGCTCAAGGATCGTCTCGCCCAGGGGCGTCAGGCGGTATTCGACACTGGGCGGCCTGGTCGGGAACACAGTCCGCGCGATCAGGCCGTCGCGCTCCAGATCGCGAAACGTCTGCGTCAGCATTCGCTTGGAAATGTCCGGGATCGCGCGCTGAACGGCGCTGAAGCGGTGCGGGCCGTTCGCCAACGTCACCAGGATGAGCGTCGACCACTTGTCGCCGATCCGATCGAGAACGTCCCGCACCGGACATTGCGGGTCGAACGACCAGTTCGGTTGATGTTCGGTGGAAGAGCCGGCGGATGCGTCAGCGAATGCCGGGGCGGTTCCTGCAACCTCACCCTGTCCCAAAATCCTGCCTCCTTCACGCCGCTGACGGTCTCGTTTAGTTACCTTGTGCCTATGACAAACCACAAGGGAGAAGGACCATGGCTGTCACGCAAAGGCTCTTCGTCACGGGCGCTACCGGCCAGCTCGGCGGGCAGGTCGTCGACACGCTGCTCGAGACGGTGCCCGCGAGCGCCATCGTCGCCGGGGTGCGCGACCCCGCCACGGACGCAGCAACGGCGCTTCGGGACAAGGGGCTGGAGGTTCGTATTGCCGATTATACCCGGCCAGAAACGCTGGCGAGCGCGTTCTTCGGCGTGGATCGGCTGCTCCTGATCTCCAGCAGCGAGAACGGCAGGCGCAAGGCGCAGCACCGCAACGTCATCAGCGCCGCAGAGGATGCCGGTGTCGGCCTGATCGCCTACACCAGCATCCTCCACGCGGACACATCGCCGCTGTTCCTCGCCGACGAGCATCGCGACACGGAAGCGGCCTTGGCTGAAGCCGGCGTGCCGTTCGTGCTGCTGCGGAACGGCTGGTACACGGAGGTCTATACGTGGCGGCTGCCGCTCGCCTTGAAGCACGGAGTCCTCATGGGCGCGGCGGGGGATGGACGCATCTCGTCCGCCGCGCGTGCCGACTATGCCAGGGCTGCGGCGACCGTCCTGGCCGGCGGCGACCACGCTGGTCGTATCTATGAGCTGGCGGGCGATGCATCCTTCACGCTGGCCGAGCTCGTCGCCCTGGTGGCCGGAGCGTCGGGAAAGGCGATTGCCTACCAGAATATGACGCCTGAAGAGTTCCGATCGGTAGCGATGCAAGCCGGCGCGCCGGAGATGCTCGCCAGGATCCTGTCCGACACCGATGCGGGTGTGGCCAAAGGAGCCCTGTTCGATAACGGTGGTGCGCTTGCCCGGCTGATCGAGCGACCGACCACTCCCTTCCAGACCACGATCAGCGGCTTCGTGCGCAGTCAGCAGTCGGCTTAGCGGTAGATGAGTTCAGCGGGGCGCTCGAAACCGCAGCGGTGGACGATCACATTGCCGCAACCCGCCGCTGGATGCAGCACGCGGGTCTGCGCGGCTTCCCGAAAGCGGAGGGCCGGACGAAGATGTTCGTCCGGCTATTCCAGATACGGTGTCAGCACATCTTCGATCCATTTCATGAATGCGCGGACTCGGCGCGACAGATTGCTCCGATGCGCCACGACGAGGGATACGGCGAGCGCCCTGCGGCGAAAATCGGGCATGATCTCCACAAGCGCTCCACTCTCGAGGTATCGGCCAATCCCCAGGAGTGGCGCCTGAATCAGGCCAAGGCCGGCGATGGCAGCGGCTTCGTAGGTCTGCGCGCTGTTGACGTGTAGCGCGCCTGGCAACTGAAGCGTCGCGTAGCCGTCGCCGTCCGGATATTCCCATCCATAGGGTCTGGCGCCCAGCATCGTCGAAAAGTGAATTGTCCGATGGTCCTGACGCTGGAGGTCTTCCAGCGATCGAGGGACGCCATGGTGCGCAAGATAGGGGGGACTGGCAGCGTTGATCATGCGTAGCTGGCCCAGTGGACGGGCAATCAGCGTCTCGTCCCCAATAGGTCCAAGCCGCAAGACACAATCGAACCCTTCTTGAACCAGATCGACCTGCCGATCCGTGCTCGACACCTCCAGCTCCAACTGCGGGTGAGTCGCCATGAAATCCGGCAAGGCCGGCACGATCGTTGTGCGCGCCACCTCGCTCGGAAGATCGACGCGCAGGCGCCCGCGAAGTGCCACGCGATCACCTGCGAACATCGAGTGGAGATCGTCAACGTCCGCGAGCAGATCGCGGGCACGGGCATGGAATGCGCGTCCGTCCTCCGTCAACTGCACGCTGCGCGTCGTCCGGTGCAGGAGCCTGACGCCGATATCCTCTTCCAGCTTCCGGACCGCCGTTGAGGCCCTCCCTTTCTGGATGCCCAGGCTATCGGCCGCGTGGGTGAAGCTCCCCATGTCCGCGACCGTTATGAAAATGCGGATGGGTTCGAGAGTCTGCATTTTCGTGCCTCGGCATTATTGGCCACAGAGAGAACAGTGCGTTCACTTTGTCGATGTTTATCATACCCAAGCGACACAATAGCCTTCGAATATGGGTATCCCCCATAGGAGAATGACAAGTGTCCGAAACCATGAACCTGCATCAGGCGCCTGAAACCGTGACCGTGCATCGCGCCCTGTGGGCGGGCCGGATCATGAGCGCGTTTGTCGTCATCGCTCTGGTGGCAGACGGCACTGTTCAGCTTTTCGCGCCGGCACAGATCGCGAGCATGTTGCAGGAAACCGGGTTCGCGATGGACCTGACCCGGGTCGTCGGTCCGATCATGCTCGCCTGCGCCATCCTTTACGCCATCCCGGCCACCGCCGTCCTCGGCGCGATCCTGGTGACGGGCTTCTTGGGAGGAGCCATCTGCGCCCATGTCCGCATCGGCGAGTTGGGGTCGCCGCCGGAAATCATGTCCCTGCTTCTGGGCGCGATGACATGGGGCGGCCTCTACGCGCGCTATCCCCGCATCCGGACCATTCTGCCGCTCATCCGTTGAACCGACAGGGGCAGTGCTCTGTCCCGCATGATCAGGAGAAAACACATGTTTTTAGTCATGGGACTCACGGGGAAAGTGGGCGGCGCAACGGCAGAACATCTGTTGGCGCACGGCAAGGAAGTGCGCGCGCTCGTCCGCAATCGCGAGAAGGCGTCGCGCTGGGCGAACCAGGGCGTGGAACTGGTCGACGGTGATTGGAATGACTCGGCAGCCATCGAGCGGGCACTTGAAGGCGTCGAAGGCGCGTTCGTCATGTTGCCGGCCGTCTGGGCGCCCTCGCCCGATTACAGAGAAGCAAAGGGCGTGATTGCAAGCTATGTCGCGGCGCTCACCAAGGCAGCGCCGCCACGGGTGGTTGCGCTTTCGTCGATGGGGGCGAACAGAACCAGCGGACTTGGGATGATCACGGCCTTGTCGCTTCTGGAGCAAGGTCTTCGCGACCTGATATCGCCAATCGCATTCGTGCGCGCAGGCGGATTCTTCGAAAACTTCCTCTACGGCTTGCAGGTCGCCCAGGGCGGAACGCTACCAGTCTACTACAACCCGACAAACCGGAAATCGACCATGGTCGCAACCAACGACATCGGCGCGGAGGTCGCAACCCTTTTGACCGGGCCATCTTGGTCGGGGCAGCGCCTCGTCGAGCTTGGTTCGATGGTCAGCGCGGATGAAGTCGCCGAGCAATTGGGTGACGTCTTGACGCTCGACGTGAAAGCCTTTGCCGTCCCGCGTGCAGGATGGGCGGAAGCGTTCGAGCAGCTCGGCATTCCGAAGGGCCACACCGGACCTGCCGAAGACATGTTTGAGGCCGTGAACGCGGGTTGGATGGACCTCGGAGCCGAGGATACGGAGCATGTGGCGGGTACGACGTCCGCACGCGATGTCTTCGAGGCTGCACAGAATGCCGCCAGGCGTAAGTCCAGGACGGATCAGGCATGAGACGGGACTGCTCGCTTCTGCCTCGGGAGAGCCCTGGAGCGTGATCGCTTCAAGGTGAATCGATCACGCTCTCTGTCGCTTTGGTTTGACGCGAACCGAGTGCCGGTCCGCTGGAAAATGCTCTGGCGCTTACTTGCTCTGGATCAGGCGCCCCAGCGGCGCCAGCGGGCCGACGGGAATGAACTCGTAGGTCATGAAGCCGCCTTCGGTCAGCGGCAGCTTGCCCACTTCCGCTTCGGCTCCTTCGACCGACTCGACGTCGAGATAGAACACCACGCCGAGCCGGTCCTGGCGGAACCAGAACTGCTCGATCTTTCCATCGAGGTAGTGCTGGAGAGTTGCCGGAACCTCCCTCGGCATGAGCTCCGCCTGCTGTTCCGGCGTAGGCGGCTTGGTGATCGCTCCGATCGCGAATACTTTCATGGCTGGTCTCCTCGTCTGTGCGATGAAGTCTGACGAGGCTGAACGTAGCGAGCGGACTCCAAAGGCGGTATGGTCGTAAATGCCAACTTTGAGGCCATTTACGCCATGCGCATTTCTGTACTGACTCTCGATGGAGCGTTCGACATCGGACTGACCGCGGTTCTCGATGCGTTCAGGGTCGCGAACAACCTCGCCGCCCGGCAGGAGAAGAAGCCCCCGTTCGATGTCTCGACGGTCGGGTTGCGGAAGAAGGTCCGGACCGGCGGTGGCCTGACCGTTCCGGTGCAAGCCGTGACGCCGGCGTTGCAGCCGGATTGGGTCGTCGTTCCGGCCTTGGGCGCCTCGACTCCGGATCTACTGGTCCCAGCCCTGGAGCGATCGGACGTGAAGCAGGCCATCGTCCAGGTGCGAAAGTGGCGCGAGGAAGGCGCTCTGATCGCTACCTCATGTATCGGGGCTTTCCTTGTGGCCGAAACCGGCCTTCTCGATCACCGCGAGGCGACGACGACCTGGTGGCTCGCGCCGCTGTTCCGGCAACGCTATCCGAATGTCTTGCTCGACGAGTCTCGCATGCTCGTGCCGACGGAGATAGGCGTGACGGCCGGCGCAGCGATGGGGCATCTCGATCTCGCCCTCTGGCTGATACGCAAGGCCAGTCCGGAGCTGGCGGCGGTCGTCTCACGCTACCTGCTCGCCGACATACGCTCCTTGCAAGCGCCCTACATCATTCCCAATCATCTGGCGCAGGCAGATCCTCTCGTCCTGCGCTTCGAGCGGTGGGCGCGGGAGCATCTCAGGGAAGGCTTCTCGCTGCAGGAAGCCGCCGGCGCGCTGGCAACGAGCGCCCGCTCACTGCAACGCCGTTGCCAGGCGGTGCTCGGCAAATCGCCGCTTTCCTATTTCCAGGACTTGCGCGTCGAGCACGCGCAATCTCTCCTCCACGGCAGCGGTCTCGACGTCGACGCCATAGCGGCCGAGGTCGGCTACATCGACGGAGCCACGTTGCGCACGCTTCTGCGCCAGCGCCTGGGGCGGGGCGTGCGCGACCTTCGAACCGACCTGCGCTGACAACCGCGGGCCCAAGCCCACACTGAGCTGCCCACACTGAGCCGATCGTATTGAAATCGCCTGGTGGGCCCGGAGGGACTTGAACCCCCAACCAGATCATTATGAGCGGCTCGGTGTGTCGGCGCGTCTGGGCAGATGCGCTGCGCGACGTCCGAATCGCCCTGATCCGTCACGTTTCGTTCTGCGATATCGTTGCCGTAGTCGTTGCCGTGGCGGAGGTGGTTGGCCGCCATTTGCCACCCTCATCCCGCCCGCGCTCCGGCGCTCCTATGATCGAGCCGAACCGATCAGGAGCACGCCATGTATCGAGAGGGCGAAATCTCGCCGGCGCGGCGGGCGGATTCAGCACCCGGACCTGCTCATTGCCGAGCGGGATGCTGTTCTAGCCGCCGTCGGCCGTGAGAACGGCGTCGTCGACATTGATCGCCGTCGTGCCGCCGTCCGGGCTGACCTGCAGCTGCGCCGTCGCGCCGGCCCAGGTCCCGTAGACGCGCCAGGAATAGCGGCAGCCCTGCACGGCGGACCAGCCGCCCGTCGCCGCGGCGGCGTTGAGAAGGGTGAAATCAGCCATGGGGGCTCCAATGAAAAGGCCGCCCGAAGACGACGGATGACGCGCGTCAACTTTGCCTTGACGGAGTCGCCTGCGTTTGGTGAGATACCGCAGGTAGAGGTCAGGTGTTTCGTGCAATCCAATAGAGATGACTGGGAGCAGAAATGCCAATCATCGAGCACAGGAAAGTAAGGCGTCTAAAGCCTGATAGCATTTGGCTCCGAAAGCACCGGCGCAACGTCATGTCAAAGAACGGACAGGACGGGATGTTCGAGAAGATCTTTGGTGTCATTGGGGATGGCCATAAATGGTGCGTCGAATTTGGCGCCAGAGATGGGCGCGTCGGCAGTAATACATGGAATCTGATCAACAATCACGGCTGGAGCAGCGTGCAGATCGAGGGAGAAGAATATTCAGCATCCCTGCTGCGCAAGAATTATGAACACATCGACCGCGTGCACACCATGCACGCATTTGTTCAGAAGGGCGGTCAGTATTCGTTAGATTATATCCTGTCGGAACGCAGTGTTCCTCTAGATTTTGATCTCTGTTGTATCGATATAGACGGCAATGACTGGCATATGTGGGATGCTTTGACGAAATACAAACCGAAGGTGGTTTGCGTCGAGTTCAATCCCACCGTGCCGAACGACGTTGTTTTCGTTCAGGACTATCATCCGGATGTGAGTCAGGGCTGCTCTTTGCTCGCTTTGATCGAGTTGGGAAAGAGGAAGGGGTATGAACTCATCGGGACTGCGTCCTGGGATGCAGTCTTCGTCCGCTCCGACCTCTATCCTTTGTTCGGCATGAAGGATAACTCGATCGACGCCATATGGGATCCTGGTCCGAGGGAGACCAGAATCTTCCAGTGCTACGACGGTACGATCTACACCGCAGGCCTGCGGATGCTGCTTTGGTTCAAGATTCCGTTCGCAGCGGACGGCTTGCAGATCATCCCCCCGTCTATGCGGCACTATCACAATCCGATGGCCGTCGTGAAAAGGTCGATGGCCGAGGCAGAACGATTCTCTTCCATCGGATATGCGACCGACCCGGAAGGTGATGGAGAAGAGCCCAGGCGGAGGGTGGCCGCGGAATGAAAGATACCTTCGGTGGAGTGGCCCGCCGCCAGGGCATGGCCGCTTCGGCCTTCCAGGTCGCACTGGCGGCGGTGCAGTGCCAGCGCGGCGCAGCGCCGGACGCCTTGGCGCTGTTCTCGTAGAAGTCGCCAAGCGCGCCGGCGCCCGTCGGTGCCGCCGCGGAGGTCCCGCGCTTGTTCGCGCCGGCCGTCCGGGCGCGATCTTGACCGCATCGATCTTCGCTGGCGCGAACCGCAGTTTCGTCGCCCGCGAAAGCGACATCTTCTATCGACTGAAGGAAGGCGCGGCCGAGACGAACAAGCGCCCGCCGCTGGCGCCGCTGCCGGGCCGGCTACTTGCGCATCTGCGGCGCCGGCGCGCCCGCAAGGCCATCGCGCAGTGGGTGGTCGAGTGGGAGGGCGAGTCGGTCAAGGTCGCCTTCGCCCGGGCCCTCAGGGAGGCCGGCATCACCAAGCACATCACGCCGCACACCATGCGCGACACGGCGGCGACCCGGCTGATGCAGAACGGCGCGGCAAAATGGGATGCGGCGGGCTACCTCGGCATGTCGGAGAAGACGCTGACCGAGGTCTGCGGCCACCACCACCCGGACTACTTGAAGGACCCCGCCGACCGGATCACCCGCAAGCGGCCGGGACGGCGCTGACGCGTTTCATTGCCGGAACCGTTGCCATGTTCATGGACGGTTCCAAGATATCCCCACCTAAGTCGTTGGAATCGCCTGGTGGGCCCGGAGGGACTTGAACCCCCAACCAGACCGTTATGAGCGGCCGGCTCTAACCATTGAGCTACAGGCCCGTAGCGCAGGATCCGGCAAGCGTTTACGCGAGAGTGCCGCTGCCTGCAATCCCAGCGGCATTCCCCATGGTCACGATCCGGCCGCGATGCGCTGGCAGGGATCGGGTCCATTCGCTGAACAGGAGGCATCATGCCGCTTCATTTCCTAGTCCGCCCGGCGCTCGCGCTGCTCGTCCTCGCCGTGCCGGCCGCCGCCCGGGCCGACACGCTCGGGGAGAAGCCCGCGATCTCGGTCACGGGGGAGGGCACCGCCGGCGCGCGGCCCGACATGGCGCTGCTCACCGCCGGCGTCACCAGCCAGGCCGCCGCCGCGCGCGACGCCCTCGACTCCAATTCCAAGGCCACGGCTGAGGTGGTGGCCCGCTTCAAGGCCGAGGGGATCGAGGACAGGGACATCCAGACCGCCGACTTCTCGCTGCAGCCGGTCTATGTCTATCCGCAGAACGGCGAGCAGACGCCGCCGCGTCTCACCGGCTACACCGTCACCAAC
This sequence comes from Labrys wisconsinensis, assembly GCF_030814995.1. Lineage (GTDB taxonomy): Bacteria > Pseudomonadota > Alphaproteobacteria > Rhizobiales > Labraceae > Labrys > Labrys wisconsinensis. The sequence continues at coordinate 80,993 of NZ_JAUSVX010000014.1, forward strand.
ACCGTCACGGTGCGGGTGCGCGATCTCGCCAAGCTCGGCGCCGTCATGGACAAGGCGGTGAGCGCCGGCGCCAACACCGTCAACGGCATCCAGTTCACCGTCTCGCGGCAGTCCGAGCTGCTCGACGAGGCGCGCAAGGCCGCCGTCGCCGACGCCCGCCGCAAGGCCGAGCTCTACGCGGCGGCCGCCGGCGTGAAGCTCGGCGCCGTGGCGCGCATCACCGAGACCGCGGCCCGCGAGACCCCGGTTCCGCAGGTGATGTTCCGCCGGCAGGCCGACGCGGCGGCGCCGGTGCCGGTCGAGGCGGGCGAGAACACGCTGCACGTCGAGATCAACGTCACCTTCGCCATCGATTGACGGCGTGTCGTGTCCGGTCCGGCGCGTCGCCTCGGCGCGCCGGCCCGGCCTGGAACTCCGGGCGCTTGCCGCCGTTTGATGGCCAGCCGGCCTGGAGCCGGTCCATCGGGAGAAGCGGCATGAAGATCCTGATCGTCGCGAGCACCGCCGTGCTCTTCGCGCTCACCCCCGCAGCCTGGGCGCAGGACGTGTCGCCGGCCGACTTCGCCGGCAAGGCCTCCGTCGGCAACGCCTTCGAGGTCCAGGAGGCGAAGCTGGCGGTCAAGCAATCCAAGGACGGCAAGGTCAAGTCCTTTGCCCGGATGATGGTCAAGGACCACACCGCGGCCGAGAAGAAGCTGGAGGCCGCGGCCAAGGCCTCCGGCGCGCCGGTCGGCACGGCGCTCGATGCCGACCATCAGGCCAAGCTCGATGCGCTGAACGGCAAGACCGGCGCCGACTTCGACAAGGCCTACATGGCCGACCAGATCCAGGCCCATACCGAGGCGGCCGACCTGCTCGCCGGCTACAGCCAGTCCGGCGGCGCGCCCAAGCTGAAGGCCTGGGCCAAGGCGACGCTGCCGACGGTGAAGATGCATCTGCAGCACGCCCAGAGCATCGCGCCCGCCGCTTCGATGTGACGGCTTCGACGGCCGCCCGCGGCCACGATCCGGTCGGGGCGTGATGCACGATGACCCGCCCGCTTCGCCCTCCTCGGCGCCCGGCCGCACCAGCGCGATGATCGAGGCGCTGCGGCACGGGACGCCATCTCCCGCCTTCCGCCCGTCGCGCCCTGGTCGCGCTTCGGCCAGAAAGCTTTGCGCCATATGATAAGGGGCGCCAAGGATGATGTGCGTGCCCGATGGGCCGTGCCTTCTGCGGAATCCGCCCTAGAATCCTCCGCAGCACAACCACTGGGGGCATCCATGCAGGAGACCGCGGGAACGGCGACGGGGAGCGCGGCGGCGTTGCGGGACGGCGTCCGGGCGTGGCCGGCCGGCGAGGGCGAGGAGGCGGCCTATCTCGGGGAGCTCCTTGCCGCGCTCCAGGCCATGCGGGTCGGCGACTTCTCGGTGCGCATGCGCGGCGACCGCACCGGCCTCGGCGGCAAGATCGCCGACGCCTTCAACGACATCATCGCCGCCAACGAGCGCATGGCGCGCCAGCTCGACCATGTCGGCGAGGTGGTCGGGCGCGAGGGCCGCACCCGCCAGCGCGTCCGCTTCGGCCTCTCCGCCGGCGCCTGGGGCGAGATGGAGAGCTCCGTCAACACGCTGATCGACGACCTGCTCTGGCCGACAAGCGAGGTGACGCGGGCCATCGGCGCAGTGGCGCAGGGCGACCTCCTGCGCACCATCCGCCTCGATGTCGACGGGCGGCCGCTGAAGGGCGAGTTCCTGCGCTCGGCCACTATCGTCAACACCATGATCGAGCAGCTCGGCGTCTTCACCTCGGAGGTGACGCGCGTCGCCCGCGAGGTCGGCACGGAGGGCAAGCTCGGCGGCCAGGCCCAGGTGCGCGGCGTCACCGGCGTGTGGAAGGAGCTGACCGAGAGCGTCAACTCCATGGCCAACAACCTCACCGACCAGGTGCGCAACATCGCCGAGGTGACGATTGCGGTCGCCAGCGGCGACCTGTCCAAGAAGATCACGGTCGACGTGCGCGGCGAGATCCTGCAGCTCAAGGAGGCCATCAACACCATGGTCGACCAGCTGCGCTCCTTCGCCTCGGAGGTGACGCGCGTCGCCCGCGAGGTCGGCACCGACGGCAAGCTCGGCGGCCAGGCCATCGTGCCCGGCGTCGCCGGCACCTGGAAGGACCTGACCGACAGCGTCAACGCCATGTGCGGCAACCTCACCGACCAGGTGCGCAACATCGCCCAGGTGACGACCGCCGTGGCGCGCGGCGACCTCTCGCGCAAGATCACGGTCGACGTTCGCGGCGAGATCCTGGAGCTGAAGGACACGATCAACACCATGGTCGACCAGCTCAACGGCTTCGCCTCCGAGGTGACGCGCGTCGCCCGCGAGGTCGGCACCGAGGGCAAGCTCGGCGGCCAGGCCCAGGTGCCCGGCGTCGCCGGCACCTGGGGCGACCTCACCGACAACGTCAACTTCATGGCCTCGAACCTGACGGCGCAGGTGCGCAACATCGCCGAGGTCGCCACCGCCATCGCCGGCGGCGACCTGTCCAAGAAGATCACCGTCAACGTCTCCGGCGAGGTGCTGCAGCTCAAAGAGACGGTCAACACCATGGTCGACCAGCTCAACGCCTTCGCCGGAGAGGTGACGCGCGTCGCCCGCGAGGTCGGCACCGAGGGGCGCCTCGGCGGCCAGGCCAACGTGCTGGGCGTCGCCGGCACCTGGAAGGACCTGACCGACAGCGTCAACTCCATGGCCGGCAACCTCACCTCGCAGGTGCGCAACATCGCCGAGGTGACGACGGCCGTGGCGCGCGGCGACCTCTCGCGCAAGATCACGGTCGACGTGAAGGGCGAGATCCTGGAGCTGAAGAACACGATCAACACCATGGTCGACCAGCTCAACGCCTTCGCCTCGGAGGTGACGCGCGTCGCCCGCGAGGTCGGCACCGAGGGCAAGCTCGGCGGCCAGGCCCAGGTGCCCGGCGTCGCCGGCACCTGGGGCGACCTCACCGACAACGTCAACTTCATGGCCTCGAACCTGACGGCGCAGGTGCGCAACATCGCCGAGGTCGCCAGCGCCATCGCCGGCGGCGATCTCTCCAAGAAGATCACCGTCGACGTGCGCGGCGAGATGCTGCTCCTCAAGGAGACGCTCAACACCATGGTGGAGCAGCTGCGCTCCTTCGCCGCCGAGGTGACGCGCGTCGCCCGCGAGGTCGGCACCGACGGGCGCCTCGGCGGCCAGGCCAACGTGCTGGGCGTCGGCGGCACCTGGAAGGACCTCACCGACAACGTCAACCTGCTCGCCGCCAACCTGACGACGCAGGTGCGCAACATCGCCGAGGTGACGACGGCGGTGGCGCGCGGCGACCTCTCGCGCAAGATCACGGTCGACGTGAAGGGCGAGATCCTGGAGCTGAAGAACACGATCAACACCATGGTCGACCAGCTCAACGGCTTCGCCTCGGAGGTGACGCGCGTCGCCCGCGAGGTCGGCACCGAGGGCAAGCTCGGCGGCCAGGCCCAGGTGCCCGGCGTCGCCGGCACCTGGAAGGACCTCACCGACACGGTCAACGTCATGGCCGCCAACCTCACCGAGCAGGTGCGCGGCATCGTCAAGGTGGTGACCGCCGTCGCCAACGGCGACCTCAAGCAGAACCTCACCGTCAAGTCCAAGGGCGAGGTCGCGGCGCTGGCCGAGACCATCAACAACATGACCGGCACGCTGGCGACCTTCGCCGAGCAGGTCACGTCCGTCGCCCGCGAGGTCGGCGTCGAGGGCCGGCTCGGCGGCCAGGCCAACGTGCCCGGCGCCGCCGGCACCTGGAAGGACCTCACCGGCAACGTCAACCTGCTCGCCGCCAACCTGACGACGCAGGTCCGCGCCATCGCCGAGGTGGCGACGGCGGTGACCAAGGGCGACCTGACCCGCTCGATCCAGGTCGAGGCCCGGGGCGAGGTGGCGGAGCTCAAGGACAACATCAACACCATGATCGGCAACCTGCGCCTGACCACGGAGCGCAACACCGAGCAGGACTGGCTGAAGACCAACCTCGCCCGCTTCACCAACATGCTGCAGGGCCAGCGCGACCTCGCCGCCGTCGGCCGCCTGCTGCTGACCGAGCTCACCCAATTGGTCAATGCCCAGGTCGGCGTGATCTACCGCGTCGACAACGAGGGCGTCTCCGACCTCACCCTGCTCTCGGCCTATGCCGACGACGGCCCCGGCGGCCACCGGCCGGTCATCCGCCCCGGCGAGGGGCTGATCGGCCAGTGCGCGGTCGACAAGAACCGCATGCTGCTGGTCGACGTGCCGGCCGACGTGCCTCCGATCGGCTCGGCCCTGTTCAAGACGCGGCCGCGCAGCGTCATCGTGCTGCCGGTCCTGTTCGAGAACCAGGCCAAGGCGGTGATCGAGCTCGCCTCGACCGGCAGCTTCACCACCTCGCAGATCTCCTTCCTGGAGCAGCTCACCACCAGCATCGGCATCGTGCTCAACAGCATCGAGGCGACGATGCAGACCGAGGGGCTGCTCAAGCAGTCGCAGCAGCTCGCCACCGAGCTGCAGATCCAGCAGGGCGAGCTGCAGCAGACCAACGAGCAGCTCGAGCAGAAGGCCCAGCAGCTGGCCGAGCGCAATGCCGAGGTCGAGCACGCCCGCCGCGCCCTGGAGGAGAAGGCGGCCGAGCTGGCGCTGACCTCCAAGTACAAGTCCGAGTTCCTGGCCAACATGTCGCACGAGCTCCGGACGCCGCTGAACAGCATCCTGATCCTCGGCCAGCAGCTCACGGACAATCCGGAGGGCAATCTCACGCCCAAGCAGGTGGAGTTCGCCCGCACCATCCACGGCGCCGGCACCGACCTGCTCAACCTGATCAGCGACATCCTCGATCTCTCCAAGATCGAGTCCGGCACGGTCACGGTCGATGCGGAGGAGCTCTCCTTCACCACGCTGCTCGACGTGGTGGGGCGCCCCTTCCGGCACGAGGCGGAGACGCGCCTGCTCGACTTCGCGGTCGAGGTCGACCCGCTGCTCGGCCGAACCATCGTCACCGATTCCAAGCGCCTGCAGCAGGTCCTGAAGAACCTCCTGTCCAACGCCTTCAAGTTCACCGAGCGCGGCGGCATCAAGCTCAAGGCCATGGCGGTCAAGGAGGGCTGGAGCTTCGACCATCCCGTGCTGAGCCAGAGCGCCGGCGTCGTCGCCTTCGAGGTCGCAGACACCGGCATCGGCATCGCCCCGGAGAAGCAGAAGCTGATCTTCGAGGCCTTCCAGCAGGCCGACGCCAGCACCAGCCGCAAATATGGCGGCACGGGCCTGGGCCTGGCCATCAGCCGCGAGCTCTCCTCGCTGCTCGGCGGCGAGATCCAGCTGCGCAGCACGCCCGGCGTCGGCAGCACCTTCACCCTCTACCTGCCGCTGACCTATACCGGACCGTCCGCCATGGTCCGCCCGAGCGCGCCGCAGGCCTTCGCGGCGCCCGTCGTCCCGGCCCTGAGCGTCGGCGCCCTGCCGGGCGCCAGGCCCGCCGAGGTCCTGCCGGACGACCGGGACGACCTGGAGCCGGGCGAGCCCATCCTGCTCGTCGTCGAGGACGACCTGTCCTATGCGCAGATCATCATGGATCTGGCGCGAGGCCGGGGCTTCAAGGTCCTCCTGGCGATGCGCGGGGCGGATGCGCTGGACCTGGCGCGGCAGTACCAGCCCACCGCCATCTCGCTCGACGTCTTCCTGCCCGACATGCTCGGCTGGACGGTGCTGAGCCAGCTCAAGAAAGATGCGCTCACCCGCCACATCCCGGTGCAGATCGTCACGCTCGACGAGGACCGGCAGCACGGCCTTGCCCGTGGCGCCTTCTCCTTCGTCACCAAGCCGTCGACGCCGGGCGGGGTCGATGCCGCCATCCTGCGCATCAAGGACTATGCCGGCCGCAGCCGCCGGCGCCTCCTGGTGGTGGAGGACGATGCCGGCGAGCGCCTCGGCATCCGCGATCTGCTGGCTCATGACGACATCGAGATCGACACCGCCGCGACCGGGCGGGACGGCCTCGCCCTGCTGCACACTCAGCCCTATGACTGCCTGGTGCTCGACCTGCGCCTGCCCGACATGACCGGCTTCGAGGTGCTGGAGGAGATCCGCGACGACCCGGCGCTGTGCGACCTGCCGGTCGTGGTCTTCACCGGCCGCGAATTGTCGGCCGAGGAGGATGCCAGGCTGCACAGCATGGCGCGCAGCATCGTGGTGAAGGGGGTGGAATCGCCCGAGCGCCTGCTCGACGAGACCGCCCTGTTCCTGCACCGCGCCGTGACCGTGCTGCCGCCGGAGAAGCAACGCATGCTGGAGCGGCTGCACAGCTCGGACGAGGACCTGGTCGGACGCATCGCCTTGCTGGTGGACGATGATCCGCGCAACATCTTCGCCCTCTCCAGCGTCCTGGAGCGGCGCGGCATGCGGGTGCTCGCCGCGACCACCGGCCGGGAGGCCGTGGCCGTGGTGGAATCGACGCCGGACCTTGCCATCGTGCTGATGGACATCATGATGCCGGAGATGGACGGCTACGAGACCATGGCGGAGATCCGCAGGAACGCGGCGCTGCGGCGCCTGCCGATCATCGCCCTGACGGCCAAGGCCATGAAGGGAGACCGGGAGAAATGCCTGGAGGCCGGCGCCTCCGACTATCTCGCCAAGCCGGTCAACACCGAGCAGCTCCTCTCGGCCCTGCGCATGTGGCTCCATCGCTGATCGCGGACAGGCCATGAACGCGGACGAGAAGGTCAACATCCTGCTGGTGGACGATCAGCCGGCAAAGCTCCTCAGCTACGAGGTGATGCTGCGCGACCTCGACGAGACGCTGCTCAAGGCGTCCACGGCGCGTGAGGCGCTGGAGCAGCTGCTGCGCGCCGATGTCGCGGTCGTCCTGATGGACGTCAACATGCCCGAGCTCGACGGGTTCGAGCTGGCGGCGATGATCCGCGAGCATCCGCGCTTCCAGCACACGGCGATCATCTTCGTCTCGGCGGTGCGCCTGGCCGAGCCGGATTTCCTGCGCGGCTACGAGATGGGCGCGGTCGATTATGTCCCCGTGCCCGTGGTGCCGCAGGTGCTGCGCGCCAAGGTCCGGGTGTTCGCCGAGCTGCACCGCAAGACGCGCCAGCTCGAGCAGCTCAACCGCCATCTGGAAATGCGGGTGGCGGAGCGTACCCGCGCTCTGGAGGACACCGCCGCTCGCCTGCAGCAGAGCGAGGAGCGGCGCAGCCTCGCCCTGGAGGCAGGGCAGATGGGCTCGTGGGACTGGGACGTCCTCGGCGGCGAGTGCCGCTGGGACAAGGGGCAATACCGTATCGGCGGCGTCGATCCGGCGTCCTTCGCCATCGAGTCCGCTAGCGTCGAGGGGCTCGTCCATGCCGACGACCGCGCGCGCCTGCGCGGGAGCCTCGCCGCGCTGCTCGCCGCCCCCGGCGCGGCGCAGGCCGAGTTCCGCGTCCTGACGCCGCGCGGGCAGCGCTGGTGCTTCGGCACCGCCGCCTCGATCGCCGACGAGGCCGGCCGGGTCGCGCGGGTCAGCGGCGTCACCATCGACATCACCGAGCGCAAGGTGGCCGAGGAGCGCCAGGCCCTGCTGGCGCGCGAGGTCGACCATCGGGCCAAGAACGCCCTGGCGCTGGTGCAGTCGATCGTCCGCCTCTCCAAGGCGGAGACGGTCCAGTCCTATGTCGACGCGGTGAACGGGCGCATCAAGGCCCTGGCCCGGGCCCATACCCTGCTCGCAGAGTCGCGCTGGCAGGGCGCCGACCTGCGGCGCCTGATCCGCGAGGAGCTGGCACCCTATCGCGATCTCGGCGCCGGACGAATCGGCGTCCGCGGCGAGGCCGTCATGCTGGAGCCCAGGGACGCCCAGTCCGTCGGCCTCGCCCTGCACGAGCTGGCGACCAACGCGGCGAAGTACGGCGCGCTGTCGGTCGACGCCGGCCATCTCGACATCGAATGGCGCCTCGAGGACGGCCGGGTCGTCCTGACCTGGCGCGAGACCGGCGGGCCGCCGCCGGTCGAGGCGGGCAGGGGCCTCGGGCTGCGCGTCATCGTCGGCGGCATCGAGCAGCAGCTCGCGGGGCAAGCCCGGTTCGACTGGCGGCCCGGCGGCCTCGTCTGCACGCTGTCCTTTCCAGTCGCCGCGCCGGCGGTGCGGCCGAACGGCCCAGCGGCCGACGCGGGATCCGCCTCGGAGGGGGCGGCCCGGCAGGTGCTGCGGCGCGGCCGCGTGCTCCTGGTCGAGGACGAAGCCCTGATCGCGACGATGATGCGCGATCTCCTGGCGGAGATGGGCTGCTCGATCATCGGCCCGCATGCCTCCGTGGCCGAGGCGGCCGCGGCGATCGCCGGCCAGCGGCCGGATGCCGCCATCCTCGACGTCAATCTCGGCGGCGAGTTCATCTTCCCCGTCGCCGAGAGCCTGCGCGCCCTCGGCGTGCCCTTCGCCTTCGTCACCGGCTATGGCCGGGACATGCTCGACACCCACTTCCCCGACGTGCCGGTGTTCGAGAAGCCGATCGACCGGGACCAGTTCATCCAGGCCTTCGCGCCCTGAGGGCTGCTGCCGGCGCTCAGCCCGGGCTGCGCAGGAACAGGGTGGAGAGCGGCGGCAGGATCAGGCTGAGCGTGCAGGCCTCGCCGTCTCCGTCCGCATGCACCTCGCCGCCATTGCCGGTGTCGTCGCCGCCATAGGCCCGGCTGCTGGTGTTGAGGATCTCGGCCCAGGGCCCGCCGCGCGGGACGGGGACGCGGTAGCCGCGCCGGACCACCGGCGTCATGTTGCTGACCGTCAGAACGAACGGGCCGTCGCCGTGGCCGCGCAGGAAGGCGTAGACCGAGGCTATGCTGTCGTCGGCCGCCGCCCAGCGGAAGGCAGGCGGCGCGTTGTCGGTGGCGTGCAGCGCCGGCTCCCGCGCATAGACGCGGTTGAGGTCGGCGACGAGGCTCTGCAGGCCCTGGTGCAGCGGGGCGTCGAGCAGGTCCCATTCGATCGAGCCCTCGCTGTCCCACTCGCGCCACTGGCCGATCTCGCCGCCCATGAACAGGAGCTTCTTGCCGGGAAAGCCCCACATCCAGCCGAGATAGGCCCGCAGGTTGGCGAAGCGCTGCCAGACGTCGCCCGGCATCCGCCCGATCAGCGAGCCCTTGCCGTGCACGACCTCGTCGTGGGAGAGCGGCAGCACGAAGCGCTCGGAATAGGCATAGACCATGGCGAAGGTCATGGCGTGGTGGTGATGGGACCGGTGGATCGGGTCCTTGCCCATGTAGAGCAGGGTGTCGTGCATCCACCCCATGTTCCATTTGAGGGAGAAGCCGAGGCCGCCCTGCCCGGGCGGCGCGGTGACCCCGGGCCAGGCGGTCGATTCCTCGGCGATGGTGAGGACGCCGGGATGGCGCTCGGCGACGATGCTGTTGAGGTGGCGGAAGAACTCGATCGCCTCCAGGTTCTCGCGGCCCCCGTGGCGGTTGGGCACCCATTCGCCGGCCCGGCGGCTGTAGTCGCGGTAGAGCATGGAGGCGACCGCGTCGACGCGCAGCCCGTCGACATGGTAGCGCTCGAGCCATTCCAGGGCGCTGGCGATGAGGAAGCCCTTCACCTCGTTGCGCCCGAGATTGTAGATGAAGGTGTTCCAGTCGGGATGATAGCCCTCCTTCGGGTCGGCATGCTCGTAGAGCGGCGTGCCGTCGAAGCGGGCGAGCCCCCAGACGTCGCTGGGGAAATGCGCCGGCACCCAGTCGACGATGACGCCGATGCCGGCAGCGTGGCAGCGGTCGACGAAATAGGCGAAATCCTCGGCCGGGCCGTAGCGGCCGGTCGGGGCGTAGAGGCCGAGCGGCTGGTAGCCCCAGGAGCCGCCGAAGGGATATTCGGCGATCGGCATGAGCTCCACATGGGTGAAGCCCATCTCCTGGACATAGGGCACGAGCCGCTCGGCCATCTCGCTCCAGCTCAGGCTGCGCATGCCGTCCTCGGCGATGCGCAGCCAGGAGCCGGCATGCACCTCGTAGATCGAGATCGGCGCGTCAAGGCCCTGGCGGCGCGGCCGCTCCTCGATCCAGGCCGCATCGGTCCAGTCGAGGGGCGCCGTCCGCGCCACGATCGAGGCGGTGCCCGGCGCCGCCTCGCTCGCCCGCGCCACCGGATCCGCCTTCTGCGGCAGCAGCGATCCGTCCGGGCCGACGATCTCGTATTTGTAGAGGGTGCCGGGGCCGGCGCGGGGGATGAACAGTTCCCACACGCCGGCTTCCGGCCGCAGCCGCATGGGATGGCGACGCCCGTCCCAGACGTTGAAGTCGCCGACGACCGAGACCCGCTGCGCATTCGGCGCCCAGACGGCGAAGCGCACGCCGTCGACGCCGTCGACGACCGTCGGCTGGGCGCCGAAGCAGCGGCCCAGCCGGTAGTGGGTGCCCTGCGCGAAGAGGTGGAGGTCGAGATCGCCCAAGAGCAGGCCGAAGCTGTAGGGATCCTCCGTCTCCTGCACCGCATCGGGCCAATGGATGCGCAGGCGGTACGGCACTGCCTGCTCGATCCCGCCGGCGAAGAGGCCGCCGGGATGGACGAGGTGGAGCGTGCCGAGGCGGCCGGAGGAATCCTCGCGGGCCACCACCTCGACGCCCTGCGCGCCCGGCAGCAGCGCCCGCACCACCGGCCGGCCGTCGACCGCGTGCGGGCCGAGGAGGGCGAAGGGGTCGCCGTGGCGCCCCTGGACCAGGGCCTGCAGCGCGTCGGCGCCGATGCCGGCGATCGCATCCTGGCCTTGCATCACGGCGCCCCCCTCCCTTCCGACAGCCTCTCGCGGATCGCCGCCAGGCCGCGCAGCGGGATCGGCAGCCATTTCGGCCGGTTGGTGGCTTCGTAGACCAGCTCGTAGGCGGCCTTGGCGACGAGCATCAGGTCGAGCACCGGTCCGCCCGGGGCGCAGAGGCCGAGCGCGGGCTCGGCGGCCACGGCCTCCGCATAGCCCTCCAGGAAGGCACGGCTCGCCTCCTGGCGGAACTGGGTCAGCAACGCCATCTGCCGGTCGCGCACCGGCTGCGGCGCAGCGCCGGGGCCGGAGAGATCGACCGAGGCCGCCGCATAGTCCAGCGAACGCAGGAAGCCGGCGACGTCGCGCAGCGGCGTGGTCTTGGCGCGGCGCTCGGCCAGGGGACGGATCGGCTCGCCCTCGAAGTCGATGATGTAGGCGTCGGCCTGCGACACCAGCACTTGGCCGAGGTGGAAGTCGCCGTGCACCCGGGTCGTCAGCATGCCCGTGCCGGCGCCGGCCAAGGCGTGGATCTCCCTGGCCAGCATCTTGCGGTCGCCGAGCAGCGCCTCGGCCAGTGCCCGGTCGGCGGGCTCGAGGATCCTCGTGGCGGCCGCCAGCTCCGTGCAGGCCGCCTCGAACAGGTCTCCGGCCTCCTTCGCCCAGCGCGCCGTATCCCGCTTGCCCGCGGTCGCCGGCGCGAAGTCGGGGTCGGAGCGGTCCGAGGCCAGGGCCGCGTGCAGCTCGCCCAGCCGCCGCCCGACGGTGCGGACGAAGACGCCGAGCGTCGTGAAGCTGCCCTCCGGCGCCTCCACGCCTTCGGCGGTCAGCGCCGCGTCCTCGACCGCACGCTTGAGGTTGTCGAGCATCCAGGTCCAGGCATCGCCCTGGTTGGGGATGTTGCCCTGGACGATGGCCAGCGTGTGCGGCACGCCGTCGCTGGAGACGCGCACCACCTCGCCGAGCAGTGGCGCGGCATTGGCATAGCCGACCCTGGTGAGATGGCGCGTCATCTCCGCCTCCGGATGGAGGCCGGGGACGACGCGGCGGATGAGCTTGACCATGGCGAGGTTGCCGACGATCAGCGAGCTGTTCGATTGCTCGGCCGCCAGCCAGCGGATCGCCGTGTCGGCGAGGTCGGGCATGGTCCGCGCCCGCTCAGTGCCGAGGAAGCGGATCGTGCCGTCGGGCGTCTCGAAGGCGAGGTCGTGCCGGAGGCCTTCCACCAGCGCCCGCGGCAGCTGCTCCATGGCGAAGGCGTCGGTGATGTAGCCGACGCGCCGGCCCTTGCGCACCCGCGCCATCGCCAGCTGGGCCGCGAGCTGCGGCGGGGAGGCGTCCTCCCAGGCGATGCAGGCCGGGACGAGGTAGCGCTCGGTCTGGCCGTTGGTGCCGATCTCGATCTCGGTCAGCATGATCTCGGGCCGGTCGGGCAGGGGCACGGCATAGGCGATGCGCGGGGCGCTGAGGGCCTTGTTCTTGGAAGCGAACCAGCGCCGCCGCATCAGGTAGTCCGGCAGGATGTCGTGCAGGATCGTGGCCGTGTGGCGCTCGCCGAGCAGCTCGCGCAGGCTGTCGCGCACCACCAGCGTCTGGAACTCCGGCAACTGCTCCGGCGGCTCGTAGTGCCAGCCCGGCGCCTGCTGGTTGGAGAGCAGCTCGAACCAGTAGAAGCCATAGGGCGGCAGGGTCAGGAGATAGGTGAGCTGGCCGATCGGCGGGAACGGCGAGGGGCCGGTCATCTCCACCGGCACGCAGCCGGCGAAGGCGGAGAGGTCGAGCTCGGCGGCCTGCGGCGTGCGCGCGAGGTTGGCGACGCACAGGATGGTCTTGCCCTCGTATTCGCGCAGATAGGCCAGGATGCGGCGGTTGCCGGGATAGAGGAAGCGCTGCGTCCCGCGCCCGAAGGCCTGGTGGTTGCGCCGGAGCAGCAGCATGCGCCGCATCCAGTTCAGCAGCGAATGCGGGTCGCGCGCCTGCGCCTCGACATTGATCGCCTCGAAGCCGTAGAGCGGGTCCATGTTCGGCGGCAGCACGACGCTGCCGGGATCGGCGCGCGAGAAGCCGCCGTTGCGGTCCTCGGACCATTGCATCGGCGTGCGCACGCCGTCGCGGTCGCCGAGATGGATGTTGTCGCCCATGCCGATCTCGTCGCCGTAATAGATCACCGGGGTGCCCGGCATCGACAGGAGCAGGCCGTTCATCAGCTCGATGCGGCGGCGGTCGCGCTGCAGCAGTGGCGCCAGCCGGCGCCGGATGCCGAGATTGATGCGCGCCCGCCGGTCGGCGGCGTAGGTCTCCCAGAGATAGTCGCGCTCCAGGTCCGTCACCATCTCCAGCGTCAGCTCGTCGTGGTTGCGCAGGAAGATCGCCCATTGCGCATTGGGCGGGATCTCCGGCGTCTGGCGCATGATGTCGGTGATGGGGAAGCGGTCCTCCTTGGCGATCGCCATGTACATGCGCGGCATCAGCGGGAAGTGGAACGCCATGTGGCACTCGTCGCCCTCGCCGAAATAGAGCTGGGTGTCCTCCGGCCACTGGTTGGCCTCGGCCAGCAGCATCCGGTTGGCGTAGCGGGTGTCGAGCTCGGCGCGGATGCGCTTGAGGATGGCGTGGGTCTCCGGCAGGTTCTCGTTGTTGGTGCCCTCGCGCTCGATGAGATAGGGGATGGCATCGAGCCGGAGCCCGTCGACCCCCATGTCGAGCCAGTAGCGCATGGTGCTCAGGACCTCCCGCATCACGCGCGGGTTGTCGAAGTTGAGGTCCGGCTGGTGCGAATAGAAGCGGTGCCAGAAATAGGCGCCGGCCACCGGATCCCACGTCCAGTTCGACTTCTCCGTGTCGAGGAAGATGATGCGCGTCTCCGGGAAGCGCTGGTCGGTGTCGGACCAGACATAGAACCGGCGGGCCGCCGAGCCCGGCGGTGCGGTGCGCGCCCGCTGGAACCAGGGGTGCTGGTCCGAGGTGTGGTTGATGACGAGCTCGGTGACGACGCGCAGGCCGCGCTCGTGGGCGGCGCGCACCAGGGCCTTGAACTCGGCGATGGTGCCGTAATCGGGGCTGACGTCGCGATAGTCGGCGATGTCGTAGCCGTCGTCCTTGCGCGGCGAGGGGTAGAAGGGCAGCAGCCAGACGGTGTTGACGCCCAGGCTGACGATATAGTCGAGCTTGGCGATCAGCCCCGCGAAGTCGCCGATGCCGTCATTGTTGGCATCGAAGAACGACTTGACGTGCAGCTGGTAGACGACCGCGTCCTTGTACCAGAGCGGATCGTCGGCCAGCGGCGTGACGGATCGTCTCGCCATGTCAGAACCCTCCGGCATGACTCAGCCTCCAGATCGAAAAGGGCAGCTCCGCGGGATCGAGGCGGATGCGCCGGATCTTGCCGGTCCAGGCCTCGCGCCCGCCGCGTATCAGGTCCTCGGCCTCGATAGTGCCGTGGTCGGGCAGGCCGAAGCGCCAGAGCGGCACCTCGATATCGGTCTCCTGCACGGCATGGGGATCGAGGCTGACGGCGATCAGCAGGACGTTGTCGCGCCCCGGCGTCGCCTTCTCGTATGAGATGACCGCCTCGTTCCAGGCCTGGACGAAGGCGAGGCCGAGATGCGAGTGCAGGGCCGGGTTCTCGCGCCGGACGCGGTTGAGGGCGGCGATCTCGGCGACGATGTTGCCGGGCCTGTCCCAGTCCCAGGCCCTCAGCTCATATTTCTCGCTGTCGGCATATTCCTTCTTCCTGGCGTCGGGGCGGCCCTCGCAGAGCTCGAAGCCGTTGTACATGCCCCACAGGCCCGACAGCGTCGTCGCCAGCGCCGCGCGGATCAGGAAGGCGGAGCGCGGCGCGTCCTGCAGGAAGTCGGGGTTGATGTCCGGCGTGTTGACGAAGAAATGCGGCCGGAAGAACGCCCCCGGCGCCTCGCGCGTCAGCTCGGTGAGATAATCGGTCAGCTCCCGCTTGGTGTTGCGCCAGGTGAAGTAGGTGTAGCTCTGGGAAAAGCCGATCTTGGCCAGGCGGTACATCACCTTGGGCCGGGTGAAGGCCTCCGCCAGGAACACCACGTCGGGATGGTCGCGCCGGATATCCTCGATCAGCCATTCCCAGAACGGGAAGGGCTTGGTGTGCGGGTTGTCGACCCGGAACAGTCGTACCCCGTGCGACACCCAGGTGAGGACGACGTCGCGCAGCGCCACCCACAGCGAGGGCCTGGCACCTTCGGTGTAGAAATCGACGTTGACGATGTCCTCGTATTTTTTCGGCGGGTTCTCGGCGTAGCGGATCGAGCCGTCCGGGCGCCAGTCGAACCATTCCGGGTGCTGCCCGAGCCAGGGATGGTCGGGCGAGGCCTGGATGGCGAAGTCGAGCGCAACCTCCAGGCCGAGCCGGCGCGCCGCCGCCACCAAAGCGCGGAAATCCTCGACCGTGCCGAGCTCGGGATGGATGGCATCGTGGCCGCCGGCCTGCGAGCCGATGGCATAGGGGCTGCCGGGATCGTCCGGGCCGGCCTTCAGGCTGTTGTTGCGGCCCTTGCGGTTGCTGGTGCCGATCGGGTGGATCGGCGGGAAATAGACGACGTCGAATCCCATGGCCCGCACCGCCGGCAGGCGCCGGGCGACGTCGGCGAAGGTGCCGTGGCGCGCGGGATCGTTGCTCTGCGAGCGCGGGAACAGTTCATACCAGCTGGCGAAGGCCGCCTCCCGGCGCTCGGCGTCGATCGGGAAGGGCGGCTCGCGGCGCACGCGAAAGGGGCGGGGATCGGCGGCGGCCATGGCCTCTCCCGTTTCCGGCGCGGTGAGGATCGCCAGCCGCCTGGCATCGCCCGCCTCCGCCAGCGCCGCGGCGATCGGCTTGAGCCGTGCCGCCGCCGCGCCCGACGCCGCATCGAGGGTGCGCGCCACCAGGCGGCGGCCCTCCTCGAGCTCCAGCGGCACGGCGAGGCCGGCCTCGTGCTTCTTGGCGAGCTCGGCACGGAAGATGGCGAACTCGTCGCGCCAGGCCTCGATCGTGAAGAGGTGCCGGCCGAGGCGCTCCAGCGGCAGGCTCGCGCCGAAGCGGTCATTGCCGAGCGGACGCATGCGCGCCTCGCGCCAGCCGGTCTCGTCGGCGGCGCGCCAGAGCAGCGCCGCGGCGATCGCATCGTGGCCTTCGCCGAAGAGGTCGGCTTCGACCGTGACGAGCTCGCCGACCACGCGCTTGACCGCGTAGCGGCCGCCGTCGACCGAGGGGGTCACCGCTTCGATCGCAAGGCGAGGCCGCGCGACGGCCTCGGCGGCCGTGTCCGCGGCGGCCGGCACCAGCACCGGCCTGCCGCGCCGTCCCTCGAAGATCCGCACCTCGCCGGGACGCAGCCGCACGCTGGCGTCCGGCGCGATCTCGGGTGCCGAGCCGGTAATGTCACGCAGCGGCAGATAGGCGCCGAACACCGTCGTCAGATCGGCTGCCAGCCATTGCGCCCGCCGGTCCAGCGCGCGGTTCGCCAGCATCAGCCGCAGCGTCTCCCCGTCCGGCGCGTCCCGGCGTGCGATCACGCGGACAGGTGCGGTCTCGGGGCTGAGCAGCACCGGCGCGCGGCTGCCGGCCGGCTCCGTCCGGCCGGCGAGATAGGCATTGGCGCGGGCGGTCTCGTCCGCCAGCAAGGGATCGTTGCCGGCTTTCAGGCGCCGCCACTGCGTCCGCGCCGGTCCGGCCTCGGGCACGCGTTCGCGGGCGCCGAGCTCGAAGCCCATCGGCACCAGCACGCCGTCGAACACCGAGGCCGCCGTCCACAGCCGCAGCAGAGCCTGGCGCTGGCAGATCTCGAGGTCGCCGCTCGCGCGCGCCGTCCGCTCGCCGAACGGGGTCTCCGGGCTGGCGAGCACGCGGGGGAACCGGCCCAGCAGGTCGGCGAGGCCGGCGGGCGGCGCCTTGGCCAGCATCGTCGAGGCCGGCACGATCAGGCCGTCGAAGCCGGCGTCGGCCAGAGGCGGCGCCAGGGCCTCCGGCGTCGGCGCGGCGAGGAACAGCGCATTGGTGACGCCCTCGCCGCGGGCGGCGGCCAGGAGCGTCCGCCACATCGCCGTCGGCACCGCGTCCGGAGCGATGCAGCGGAAGCCCGCGATGCCCGACGCGGCCAGCCGCGCGAGCCGGGATGCGAGCAGCACCGCCCAGTCGCGACCCAGCGCCGGGTCGTCGAAACGCAGCGGCAGGAAGCCGCGCGCCCCGGGGGCATGCCGGGGATCGCGCGCGGTGGCGCCGGTGCCGTCCAGGCCGAAATGGCGAGCCGCCTCGCTCCCCGCCGCAACCCGGTCGATTCGCAGGTCGAGCAGCAGCTTCGCCCTGCCGGCGGCGAGGGCGGAAATATCCGGCAGTGCGACCGCTGAGCCGACATCGTCGCAGAAGATATCGCCGTGCTCGAGCGGAAAGGCGAAGCTGTCGAAGCCGAGGTCGGTTCCATGTGCGAACGCATCTCTCCAGTCGTCCTTGGTCTTCAGGAGAGACGGGTAGGCAAAATAGATGCTGTGCATGCCAACCGAACTCGTTGCAGGTCGGAGGGAGGCGGCGATTGCAGATCGCGCCTGGCTGATGGTCTCGTTTATACTTTCGACTGGGGAAATTGTTCCGGAGACGGAGGCCCCGCCGTCGCGCGGCGCGGCGCAGCGTGCGGCATTTTCGGTGTTCGTTCGCTTGCGCCGCGGGGCTTGGCGGCGTCAGAGAATGTCGTAGCGGTCGCGCCAGGGATCCAGGGCGGTGCGGGCCCGGTCCAGGACCCCGGCGCCCTGCCGAGGCTCCAGATCCGCCACGGTCCAGGTCCGTCCTCGGCCGTCGCAAGGCGTGATCTCGACGACCACCCGGTCGATCGGCGGCATGCCGGGCAGGCGGCGCAGCAGCGCATGGCACATGGTCTCGATCCCGAGCCGCGAGCGGCGCGGCTTGGCGACCCGCTCGGCTCTCCACAGCCGGGCGTCCGGATCCTTCGGCGGCTTGGGGATGGCGGCGCGCTGGACGGTGCTTTCGGTCAAATCTGGCCTTCCTGGTTCGATCCGCCCCTGACGTCAGGATAGCCGGCGCGATCCGAGCCGTCGCTAACCTGGGTTAAACCCAGCCTGCGACGACCGGCGCGCGAACGGGCGCGCTCAAATGGCAGGGGGAGCGGCGGGGCCGGCCCGACCCGTCAGCCCATGCGCGGCCGCCCGGTCGTCGGCATCGGGATGGTGCCCGATCTGCCCCAGATGCAGATAGGCGGGATTGAACAGCGCCGTCGCCGCGAGCGCGTCGAAATCGGGGACGTAGAGCGATTTGCCTTTCCAGGCCAGCAGGTTGCTGTGGCGCAGCTCCTGGAGGGTCCGGTTGACGTGGACCGGCGAGAGCCCGGTGGCGTCGGCGAGGTCGGCCTGGGTGATCGGCATCTCGCACAGGCCGTCATCGGCAAGGCGCACCGCCCTCAGCCGCACGTAGAGCTCGCACACGAGATGGGCGACGCGCTCCAGCGCGTTGCGCTGGCCGAGGTTCAGCGTCCATTCGCGCTGGATCGACGCCTTGACCAGCGTGTCCCGCCACAAGGCCGCGCTGAGCCGGTGATGGCGTGCCATCAGGCCGGCGAGCTGCTCGCGGGACATCTCGGCCACGGTGACGGGGGTTATCGTGCCGATCGAATGGTCCATCTCGTCGAGGAGGAAGATGTTGAGGTCGCAGAAGTCGCCCGGCACGAAGAAGGCGAGCAGCTGCCGCCGGCCGTCCTCGATCATCTTGTAGCGGCAGGCCCAGCCGGAGAGGAACACGGTCATGGCGCGCGGCCGGTCGCCCTCGCGGACCACGTCCTCGCGGGCGCCGACGCTGCGCAGACGTCCCGAGGCCGCGACCCGCAGCGCCTTCCTGTCGGCAGGGGACAGTCTCGCAACCTGCTCCAGCTTGCGGACGAACACGTCGGACATCGCTGAACGGGCCTCCAGGGTCATCAACGCGGATGGCGTGGAATCGGCACGGCGTGACCCCGAAAATATTTGCCCGGCGTCGTTCGGAAGACCTGCCTGTCCCTATTCGGACGACTTGCCCGATCGATGATCGCAGGCGCGCGCGGGGCCCGGCCGAGAGGGGATCGCGCGAACATTTTCGTGGCTTTCGCGGTTCAGCCCGAGGATGCGGGCGCCTTTCCGGCGCCACGCCTCGAGCGATGGAGCACGTCATGCCTGCCAAATCCAAGGCCCAGCAGATGGCCGCCGGCGCCGCGCTCGCGGCCAAGCGCGGCGAGCGCAAGGTGAGCGAGTTGAAGGGCGCCTCGAAGTCGATGGTCAAGTCGATGAGCGAGAAGGAACTCGAGCGCATGGCTTCGACCAGGCGCAAGGGCAAGCCCCAGCACGTCGCGTCCTGAGCAGGCCCGCGAGCAAAGGAGGCCACCCGCTTTGCTCCGTCTTGGAATGACGAGAGGCACCGGCCGCACCTGGCGAGGTCATTCCCGGAGCGGGACGAGGATGCGGGCCGGACAACCCGGCACGGATGGCTGGCAGACGCCGGCGTCCTCCCTTATGGTGGTGCGCGGCGGCGGGATCGAAGCTCGACTGGTCCCGGCCGGAACGGCCATCGGGGGAGAACGGGCGTGGACGACGGCGGGCGGCCGACGGTCCTTGTGGTGGAGGACGAAGCGATCCTGGCCGTGGCCGTGCACGACGAGCTCGCCGATGCCGGCTATGCCGTGGCCGGTCCTTTCGCCAGCTGCGCGGCGGCCATCGCCGCCCTGGACCAAGCGGTGCCGGCGGTGGCGATCGTCGACGCGGTCCTGGTCGACGGGTCCTGCGTGCCGCTGGTCCGCGACCTGCAGAACCGGCGCGTCCCGATCATGGTCTATTCCGGCGCCTTCGAGGCCGATATCCCGGAGCTGCGCGGCTTGCCCCGCATCGACAAGCCGGCTGCCTTCGGCGAGGTCGCGGCCGCTATCCGCGGCCTGGTGAGCCGCTGACGCCGGCGCGTCAAGCCGGCATTGCCGGATCGGCCGAGAAAAAAGGGCCGCTGCAAGAGCGGCCCCAGTCCGGGGAGGAAACGCCCAGCGGGCGCATCCGAGCGGTAACCATGCTTTGGCGCAATTTTGCGGCGCCTATCCGGCAATTTGGCGAATATGTGATCCCTAATAATAAAGAAATGCTGCCATCCTTTTGCGGAAGATCGTGGTCCGTTGCCGGGGCGCGGTTGTATTCGGCCCGTTTCGCCGGGTAACTGTCGGCGGTCGGTGCTCCGGCACCGGCGGGGTGCTACTTCACCACTTCGAACTCCAGCAGACGGTGGAAGCCGAAGATCCCGACGGCCCTGTCGGACACCAGCCGGAAACCCGGCACGGCGGCGAGCCGGGAGGCGGAGATCGTCGTGTTCCAGCCCATCAGGCGGGCAAGCGGCGACAGGGCCGAGCTCAAGGCCCGGCGGGCCGGCGCGTCCGAGGCGAAATGACTCACCGCCAGCACCCGGCCGCCCGGCCGCACCACCCGGCGCATCTCGGCCATGGTCCCCGCCGGGTCCGGCACGACGGTCATCACATACATCGCCATGGCGACGTCGAAGCTGTCGTCGGGAAAGGCCAGGCGCGACGCGTCCATCTCGATCAGCCCCTCGACATGGGTCAGGCCCTCCCGCTTCGCCCGCGCCCGGGCGCGGGCCAGCATGCTGGCGGAGAGGTCGATGCCGACCACCCGCATATGGCGGGGATAGTCGGGCAGGGACACGCCCGTGCCGACGCCCACCTCCAGGACGCGGCCCGCATCGGGCGGCAGGGCCGCCACCGCCGCCTTGCGGGAGGATTTCAGGATCGGCCCGAAGACCAGGTCGTAGACGGGCGCCCATCGGGCATAAGCCTCGAGCACGTCCTTGGTTCGCATTGCCGTGTAGAAAGTCGGTTCAGCCCCCGCCACCGCTCGGTCTCCTCTCCTGCGATCCACCCCCGGTTGGTCCGGGACGGCCGGTTTGACGCCGTTCACGCCCGCACGGGGCGCGTCCGGCAAAGTCGTCTCTCATCTCCGACAATAAACCACATGCCGGGATCGACGAGCACGATCTGATCGCCTTGCATGATCGGCGATCTGCCGGCGTTGCGCCACCGGTGCCGGACGGGCGCTGGTCTCAGCCTTGCTCGAGGCTCGTCAGATAGGCGCAGAACATGTCGGCCATGGCGTCGGCATAGGCGTCGATCTCCGCCGGCGTGCGAGGCGCTTCCGAAAACTGCTTTCCCACCGCGCCGAGCGTCGTCATGATCAGGTCGCCGGCCAGGGCACGCGTCGCCTGCGAGGCCTGCGGCAGCACCTCCTGCATGAAAGTCTCGACGGCGCGGGTCCCCGACACCCTTGCCTCGCGGGCCTCGGGCGCATCGCGATAGAGCGGGGCGGCGTCATTGAGCGCCACGCGCATCTCTGCCTCCTCGCATTCCGAGCGGATGAAGGCACGGGTCAGGATGCGCAGCCGTTCGAGCGGCGGCGTCCGGGCGTCCTCCAGGATGGCGCGCAAGAGGTCGCTGGTCTGGCGCCATTCGTCGCTCTGGAGCCGGAACAGGATCGCCGCCTTGTTCGGGAAATACTGGTAGAGCGATCCGACGCTGACGCCGGCCTTCTCGGCCACCCGCGCCGTGGTGAAGCGTTGCGCACCCTCCTTCGCCAAAACCTGAACCGCGGCCGCCAGGATCGTCGCGACCAGCTCGGTCGAGCGGGCCTGCCGGGGCTGTTTTCGCGAGGAAATCGAAGTGGTTCGGCGATCGGCCATGGCGGTCGGCGGCAATGCGAATAGGGAAACTGACGAATTAGTCGTATTTTGACGGTGGCGCAAGGCCGCGCTCGCTTCCTGCAGGAGACTTCGATGACCACCCTGACCACCAGCCCGCTCGCGCCGCTGCTGGACCGCCTGTTCGAGGAGGCCGCCGCGGCAACGAGCCCCGCGATGGCCGAGCTCTCGCGCGAGGAGCGCGAGCGCCTGATGCGGAGCAAGACCGACTATCGCGACCTCTACGGGCGCCTGAAGGACCTTTGGCTGCCCGTGTCGCGTGAGACCGGGACGCTGCTCTACATGCTGGCGCGCAGCTGCGGCGCGCGGACGATCGTCGAGTTCGGCACCTCGTTCGGCATCTCGACCCTGCACCTCGCTGCGGCCCTGCGGGACAATGGCGGCGGCCGCCTGATCACCAGCGAGTTCGAGCCGTCCAAGGTGGCCCGGGCCCGGGCCAACCTGAGCGCCGGCGGCCTCGCCGACCTGGTGGAGATCCGGGAGGGCGACGCCCTCGAGACACTGAGCGTCGATCTTCCCGAAACGATCGACCTCGTCCTGCTCGACGGCGCCAAGGCGCTCTATCCCGAGATCCTGGGCCTGGTGCAGAGCCGCCTCAGGCCGGGCGCCCTCATCGTCGCCGACAACGCCGACGACAGCCCCGACTATCTCGAGCGCGTGCGCTCGCCCGCAAGCGGCTACATCTCCACGCCGTTCGCCGAAGACGTCGAGCTGTCCATGCGGATCGGCTGAAGCCGATCCGCCAGTACGTATCCGGGATCGGCTGAAGCCGATCCGCCAGTACGTGTCCGGGATCGGCTGAAGCCGATCGGTCAGCCCCGACGTATCGTGCGTGCGATCGAGCGACGGTCGTCGAGCGGAGTGCCTGTCCATGTCCACCCCCGACCAGCCCCAGCTGGCCCAGCGCCGCGTCGTCGCCCTGACGGGTGCGCTGTTCCTATCCTATCTCGCCGTCGCCATGTCGCTTCCGGCGGTGTCGGTCCATGTCGTCCAGGAGCTCGGCCTCGCCAACGTCTTTGGCGGACTCGCGGTCGGGATCGCCTTTCTGTCGACGATCCTGACGCGCAATCATGCCGGCGCGCGTGCCGACCGGCTCGGCGGCAAGGCTTGCATGCAGCGCGGCCTGATCCTGTATGCGGCGGCCGGGCTGATCTGTCTTCTGGCGAGCTGGTCGTGGCTGCCCCTGGCGGCGGGCTATGCCGTGCTGATGGCCGGACGGCTGCTGCTGGGGCTCGGCGAAAGCCTCACCATGGTCGGGATGGTCAGCTGGGCCATCGGCCTCATGGGCCAGGCGCGGTCCGGCAAGGTGATGTCGCTCGCCGGAATGGGCATGTACGGCGCCTTCGCCGCGGGCGGGCCGCTGGGACTGGCGTTGCTGGACCGGTTGGGCTTCGCCGGGCTGATGGGCGTCTGCGCGGTATTGCCGCTGCTGGGGCTGATCGCCGTCCATCGGCTTCCGGCCGCGGCGCCCCATGCCGGTCGGCGCGAGCCGTTTTGGCGGATCATCGGCCGGATCTGGCGCGCAGGTGCCGCTGTCGGGTTGCAGGGGGTTGGCTTTGCGGCGCTGGGCGCCTTCTCATCCCTCTATTTCCTCAGCCGCGGCTGGCCCTATGCGGGGCTCGGCCTGACGTTCTTCGGCGTCGGCTTCGTCCTGCTCCGGCTGCTCTGCGGCCATCTGCCGGACAGGATCGGCGGAACGCCGGTGGCCATCGCCTCGCTGATCGTGGAGGCCGGCGGGCAATATCTGCTGTGGCTGGCGCCCGGGCCCTGGACGGCGCTGGCGGGGGCCCTGCTGACAGGGCTCGGCTGCTCGATGGTGTTCCCGGCCATGGGCTCGGAAGTCGTCAAGCAGGTGCCGCCGCATCTGCGCGGCACGGCGTTCGGCGGCTTCGCCGCCTTCCAGGATCTCGCCTATGGCGCCACCGCGCCGCTGGTCGGCATGCTGGCCGACTCCTCGGGCTATTCGGTTGTGTTCCTGATCGGCGGCCTCGCTGCGACGCTTGGCCTGTGGATGGCGATCTCGGCGCATCGTCTGGCGCGTGCGGCTGCCGCGTGATGCGGGATCGCCGCGGTGCTGTCCGTGCCCGGCAACGGCTCGTCGCCGCCGACGGGCCGCGTGCGCTCACCCAATCAGGGCGTGAGCGAGCGTGGCCAGAGTCATGCCGACGGTGAAGGCGGCGGTGACGGTCAGGTACGCCGCCACCAGGGCGAAGCGGGTGTCCGTGGACAGGCGGTCGGCGAAGCGGGAGGTCATGGGCGCCCCGGTGCAAGGATGTGACTTGCCGGCACGATAGGGCGGTAGGTCCCTCGGGGCCGTGCGCGAGCGCACGGGACCCGCGGATGGTGCGGCTCAGTGGCCGTAGACCTCGTGCCAGGCGGCGTTGAGCATGTCGGTGACGTCGCCCCGGACGTCGGCGAGGTCGCGCTGGGTCAGGCTCTCGATCTCGGCGACCAGGCGCAGATAGCGGCGGCGCTTGGCGAGACGGTCCTGGATGCGGGCGATGATGCTGGCGAATATCATGATGTCGATCTTTCCGTATGGCCGCCTCTGCGGCGGTGGATGGCTCCTGCCTCCCTGACTTCACCCGTAAGATGGCATCGCCTTGCGTGCGCTGCAAAAGCTTTTGTTGCAACGCAGCATAGCCTTGGCGGCATGGCTGGCGGAGACTTGCGGCTCGGCTCGTCGCCCAGAGCATGGCTGGTGCATCCGGCCGGGCGGCAGCGATCCCGGCGGCCGAGCCTCCCGCCGATGCGACGGAGATGCGCGGAGCGTCGGCCGAGGCGCGCCTCAGCTTTCGCGCCGGCCCGCAAACAACAACCGCGGCGCCGGCCCGGCATTGCTTGCCGGCCTAACAATAGAGCGCTTTTTATTGATCGTGGCGGCGCGCGATGATCGGCCGGCCGGGCTGGACTGTGTCGATTTTACGGGCGGCCCGGCCGATTGTCGCGGGGCAGCTGCTGATTGCCCGTTGACTGTCGCGAATCGGTCGCCATCCTGCCTTGTTTATGAATTAGCCCGGACCGTGATAGGGAAGACCGATCCGGGATGGATCGTCCTGCCGCGCGCCTGCTTCGGCGCATCCGCGGCGACGGAGGAAGTCGAATGCGTTTTTGGCCGGCATTGACCTTGGCGTCCCTGCTATGCGGCATCGCCGCCGCCACACCGGTCGCCGGGGCCGAGCTCAAGCCGCTCCCGGTGTTCTTTCAGCAGAGTTGGGACGTGGTGAGGGCCCAGCCGCTCGCCGTGTTGTCCGTTCCGCGGCCAGCCGCCCCCATGGTCAAGGCCATGCTGCCGGTGAACCCGGCGCCGCAGCCGCCGATCGCCGCCGACCAGCCGGCGACGCGCAGCGTCGCCACGCTCACCATTCCGATGCCCGCCGCCGAGGTTCCCGCGGCAGCGCCGCAGAGCGTCGTGCTGCCGCTGCCCGAAACGCCGGGCGTGGCCGTGCCGGCCGTGTCCACCGCCGCCGCGCCGCCCACCGAGCCGGCGCCGTCCGTGGTGCCGGCGCCCCAGCCCGTGCTGCCCAGCGCCCCGGCACCGGTCGCGGCCCCTGCGGCTGCGGCGCCCGTCGCTGCAGCTCCTGCGCCAGCCGCGGCCCCGGCACCGACGCCCGAACGTGTCCAGGCCTCGCCTCCAGCTCGGCCCGCCGTTCCGGCGCCGGTCGCAGTTGCCTCGGCCGAGGCGGCCGCTCCGCCGGTGCGGCCCGGCCAGGCAGAGCCGGAGGCCAAGCCGGCCGCTCCGGTGACGCTCAACGTCCCGGCCAACGTGCGCATCCGCGACCGTTCCTCCTTCGTGATCGGCAAGACCGTCTACCGGCTCACCACCACCGACGGGCTCGGCATCAACACCCGCTGCAGCTTCGAGAAGGGCAAGGGCTGCTTCTGGCGCCCGATGCGCTCGCTCAAGGTCGCCATCGCCGGCGCGACGCTGTTCTGCCGCCCGGCGCCCGGCAACGCCTGGACCTGCACCAAGAAGCAGGCGGCGGCGCAGCGCTGACCGGAGCCTGCGCCCGCTCGGGACGCCGGGGTCAGGCCGGCGGCGGCGCCGGCGTCCGGCCGTCGCCGCTCGTGTCGGCCTGCGGGTTGGCGGCGTTGATCTTCATCAGCAGGCTGGCGAGGCCGGGCTCCTCGACGACGATCGAGGCATCGCCCGGATCGACCCACCGGATCTGACGCTCGCCCTTCTCCTTCCAGGTCTCGAGGCTGCGGGTCACGTCGAGCGGATAGACCGCGACGCGGACCAGGTCGAAATGCGCGTCGCGGCGCTTCCAGTAGAGGAACGAGCCGATCGGCTTCTTGCCCGGCTTGCCGGTGACGCCGGCCTCCTGCTCGGCCTCGATCCGGGCCGCGGTGAAATCCTTGCGGCCCTTCATCGGCCAGCCCTTCGGCACCGTCCAGCGGCCCGTGGTGCGCGTGGTGATCAGGCAGACCTCGATCCGTCCGTCGCGCCGGCGCATCGGCAGGGCCGCCACCTGGTGCAGCGTCTTGGCGACCGGCTCGCGCTTGACGGCCGACTTGCGCTTGACGGCTGGCTTGCGCTTGACGGCTGGCTTGCGCTTGGCGGCGGGCTTGAGCGGGGTGGGCGACTTGGTCATCGAGGCGGCGAATCGTCCAGGGTTGGAGGGCGGGACCTTCAGATAGACGCGGTTCACGACGTTGGGTTGTCGACGGCGCGACCCCTCCTTGTACATCTGCAGGGCCGCATCGCCTTCCCCAATTCCGAAGCACTGAAAAATAGTCTATCTGCGGAAAAGACAAGCGCAGGACGGGCGGAAAAGCATGGGCGGCCAATTCCATACGTTGCGGGCCGAGGGCATCGCGGTGACGCTCGATCTTGCCGTCGGTCATCTCAGGGCGCTGGAGGTGACGCGCCAGGGCCGCATCGCCGCGCCGCTGCACCTGGCGCCCTGGGCGGACGAGCCCGCCGCGGCGCGCGAGCCGGAGACCGCGCCCAACGTCATGGCGCTCGGCGGCGACTTCCTCTGCGCACCCTTCGGCCGCAACGACGTCGAGCCGGCGCCGCCGCACGGCTGGCCCGCCAACAGCCCCTGGACCCTGGTGGAGGAGCGTGCCCTTGCCCAGGGCGGCGTGGTCGCCCGCTTCCTGCTCGGCAAGCCGGTGTTCGGCGCCCGGCTGATCAAGGAGCTGACGCTGCGCGACGGCCATCCCTTCCTCTACCAGCGCCATCTCTTCGAAGGCGGCGCCGGGGCGATCTCCCTCGCCCATCACGTCAACACGCGCCTGCCCGCGGGTGGGCGCCTGAGCTTCTCGGCCAAGGCCTATGCCGACATGCCGGACATCCCGCAGGAAAGCGATCCGGCGCGCGGGCGCGGCGTGCTCGCCTATCCCTCTCGCACGGCGGATCTCTCCGCCCTGCCGCTGGCCGATGGCGGCGCCGCCGACCTCCACCGCTACCCCATTGCCGAGCGGCACGAGGACTTCGTGATGCTGGTCGAGGCCGCCGGCCATGCCCTCGGCTGGACCGCCGTGCTGCGCGAGCAGACCGGCGATCTCCTCCTGGTGCTGAAGGATCCCGCCGTGCTGCCGGTGACGCTGCTCTGGTTCAGCAATGGCGGGCGCTTCTATCCGCCCTGGAGCAGCCGCCACATCGCCGTGCTCGGCATCGAGGATGCGCGCTGCTGGTCCGCCTATGGCCACGCCGCCTCGATCGCCGAGAACCCGCTCAGCCGCTCGGGGGTGCCCACGGCCTTCTCGCTGCAGCCGGGCGGCGCGGTCGAGATCCGCCACGTCATCGGCGCGCTGCCCGTGCCGTCGGGCTGGGCGCCCGTGGCCGCCGTCGAGCCCGGGCCGGCCGGGCTCGCGGTGCGGGACGAGGCCGGGGCCGGGCTGAGCCTGCCCTACGACGCCGCCTTCCTGGGCGGCTGATCGCCGGTTCAGAGCGCGGCGGTGATGCCGCCGTCGACATAGAGGATATGGCCGTTGACGTAGTCGGAGGCCCGGCTCGCCAGGAAGATGCAGGCGCCGACCACTTCCTCCACCGTGCCCCAGCGGCCGGCCGGGGTGCGGGCTTCGACCCAGCCCGAGAAGGCCTTGTCGGCCATCAGGTCCTTGTTGAGGTCGGTGCCGATATAGCCGGGGGCGATGCCGTTGATCTGGATGTTGTGGCGGGCGAGCTCGGCGCACAGGCCGCGCGTCAGCATGCGCACCGCGCCCTTGGACGTGGTGTAGGGGACGATGGTGGCGCGGCCGAGCTCGCTGCCCACCGAGCAGATGTTGACGATCTTGCCGCGCTGGCGCGCCACCATGCCGCGCGCCACCGCCTGGGCGAGGAAGAACACGCCGTCGACATTGACGCGCTGCACCTCCCGATAGGCCTCCGCCGGGAAGTCGACGAAGGGGGCGCGGCGCTGGATGCCGGCATTGTTGACCAGGATGTCGATCGGCCCGATCTCGGCTTCGATCCGCCCGACAGCCGCGGCGCAGGCCTCGGGATCGCCGACGTCGAAGGGCGCGGCGTGGACGGCGAGGCCCGCGGCGCGCAGTTCGCCGGCGGCGCTTTCGAGCGTCGCCGCGTCGCGGCCGTTGACGACGAGCTGCGCCCCGGCTTCACCCAGCCCCCGGGCCAGCGCCAGGCCGATGCCGCGGCTGGAGCCGCTGACCAGGGCGATGCGGCCGGTGAGATCGAACAGCGTGACGGGCATGCTTTCCTCCTGATGCTTCACCCAACGATAGGAGGCCGGCCGGTGCGCCGTCAAAGCGGCTCGGCATCGCGATTTTTCGCTCCGCACCGGCGCCCGGAACGGCTATCCCTCTTGTCATGCAAGCGTCACGAGCCCGCTCTAAGTCCGTCGCCACGCCATGAGCCTCTTTCCGCCCCAGCATGCCCGGCTGCCGGGCGACCGTTTCGCGCCGGTGGCGATTCCCGGCCTGGTCTGGGCCTACCGCTTCCGCGAGGGCTACGCCGCCGAGACCCTGGACATGGCCGAGATCCCCGCCGCGCTGGCGGCGGAGGACGGCTGGCTCTGGCTGCATTTCAGCCTCACCGACAAGCTTGCCCGCACCTATATCGCCGGGCTGACGCAGCTGCCCGAGCCTGCCCGCACCCTGCTGGTGGCGGGCGAGGAGCAGCTCGGCCTCGATACGGCGGAGGAGGCGATCTTCGGCGTCTTCGCCGATTTCGCGCACGACATGGACGGGCCGACCCAGGATGTCGGCCGGCTGCGCTTCGCGCTGACCGAGCGGCTGGTCGTGTCCGGCCGGCGCCATCCGCTGCGCTCGGTCGAGGATATCCGCCGGGCGGTGGACAAGGGGCTGGCCGTCAGGGACGCCAGCGGCCTGATCGAGGCGATCATCGACCGGTTCTGCGACGCCGTCGCCCGCCTCGCCGCCGAGATGACCGACGAGCTCGACCGCATCGAGGACCATGTCGTCGCCGACCTCGTCGCGAGCGAGCGGGCGCGGCTGGCGCCGGTCAGGCGCACCTCGGTGCGCCTGCACCGCCAGCTCGCCTCGCTGGCGAACGTGTTCCGCGACTGGGAGGAGCGCGAGGAGCAGGCGACCTCGGCCCTGCGCATCGATGCCGGGCGGCTCGCCTCGCGCCTCGAATCGCTCGACCAGGACATATTGGGGGTGCAGGACCGCGCCAAGCTCCTGCAGGACGAGGTGGCGGCGCGCCTCGCCGACGAGACCAACCGGTCGCTGCGGGCTCTCTCCGTCATGACGGCGCTGCTGCTGCCCGGCAGCCTGATCTCCGGTATCTTCGGCATGAACGTGCACGGGCTGCCGTTCACGGAGTCGCCCGGCGGGTTCTGGATCGTCTTCGCCATGGGCGGGGGCGCGACGGCGCTGTTCTACTGGATCCTGCGGCGCATCGGCGCCGGCCTGCGCTTCTGAGGCCGGTCAGGCCGCCAGCAGGCCCGCTGCCTCGACCTCCGCCAGCAGCCAGTCGCGGAACATCCGGATCTTCGGCACGGTGCGCCGCGCCTCGGGATAGACCAGCCAATAGTAGCAGCCGTCGTCCCGCACGAGGTCGAAGGGCTGCACCAGCCGGCCGCCGGCGAGATCGGCGGCGAAGAAGGCCGGGGTCAGGATCGCGACCCCTTGGCCGGCCATGGCGGCGGTGCCTTCGAGCTGCTGGGTGCCGAGCTGGAGGTCCGGACGCTCCTCGAGCCTGGGATCGGGCACGCCGGCCGCGTCGAACCACTGGCGCCACCAGGGATCGCTCGGCCCGAGGATCGGCAGGCGTAGCAGGTCGGCGGGCGCGGCGAGGCCGCCGGCCTGCGCCATCAGCGCCGGGCTCAGCATCGGCGTGAACTTGGCGCGCAGGAGGCTGTGCGCCGCCAGCCCCGGCCAGCGGCCGTCGCCGGTGCGAATGGCGACATCGAACTCCTCCCGGGCGAAGTCGATAAGCCTGGTTGATGTATCGAGGCGCACCGCCAGCGCGGGATGGGCGAACTGGAACGAGCCGAGGCGCGGCACCAGCCAATTGGTGGCGAAGGTCGTGACCACCGAGATGCACAGCACCGCCTGGGCGCCGGCGCGGGCTGAGGCGAAGGCGGTGCGCAGCTGCTCGAAGGCCTCGCTCGTCGCCGGCGCCAGCCGCTGCCCGGTGTCGGACAGCACCACCCGGCGCGGGAAGCGCAGGAACAGCGGCGTGCCGATCCGCTCCTCCAGCACCTTGATCTGATAGCTCACCGCCGCCTGGGTCATGCCGAGCTCCGCCGCGGCCTTGGTGAAGCTCATGTGGCGGGCGGCGGCCTCGAAGGCGCGCACCGCGGCAAGGGGCGGGAGATCGGTCATGATGCATCAATCCAGCTTATGCATGGTGATCGAGTTTCGATTGGAAGGCAAGCACGCCCGGGCGCATCCTCACGGCATCGGCGATTGCCCGGGAGCAGGCCATGGACGAGGTTGCGATTCGTGCGGCACGGCGCCGCTCCCTCTGGCGGGGCTGGCTCGGCCGCCTCGGCCCGGGTCGCGGGCGAGGCCCGCGCATCAACCGCATCGACCCGCAGAGCGCGCCGGCCGATCTCCTGCGCGACATCGGCCTCAGCGACGGCCGCGGGCCCTCGCTTCGGCGTCCGGAGCGGGCGCCCGATCCGCGCTGAAGCGGAAAGGCCGGCCGCGGTTGCCGGACGTTCATCTTTGCGGGTGCATCATCGCACATCGGACCCGCGGCGGGCAGTGCATCGTGACCGCCATGGATCCGAGGTATCCGGAGGCGACGATGCTGATTGCAACCCATGAAGGCCAGGGCTGGCGCTACGAGGTGCTCGCCCAGTCCGACGGCTTCCTGGTGCAGGCCCGCGATCTCGACACCGGCGAGCTCGCCGGCGAGGACGTCACGCTGTTCCGCACCGCGACGGCGGCGCTGGCCTTCGCCGGCATGTCGGCGGCGGCGGACCGCTTCGCGGCGGCGCGCCTCGACGACGAGATCGACGACGAGGCGGCCGCGGATTTCGCCCGCGAATGCGACCATTTCGCCACGATGCGCGATCTCCTGTCGGACGAGGGCGTGCGCACCGACGCCTCGCGCTGGCAGCGGGTGCTGCGGCCGGTCTACCTGCACTGAGCTCGGTTTCGCGTCCCTATCGCAGCCGCGGCATTTCTGATCCAATGGATGGGAAGGCCGCGATGAGATCATGGGGGATGCGATGCGCAGGCTGCCGCGACTTCTCGTTCTGTGCTTCGTCCTGCTCGCCGGACCCGCCTTGGCGGCCGAGCGCTGGCAGGAGCTTCCCGAGCCGCCGGCCATGCCGGCCGCCGTCAGCAGCGGCGAGGCGCCGGTCAACGGCATCAAGATGTACTATGCCGTCTACGGCACGGCCGCGGGGACGCCGCTCCTCCTGATCCATGGCGGCCTCGGCTATGCCGACATCTGGGCCAACCAGGTGGCGGACCTCGCCAAGGACCACACCGTCATCGTCGCCGACAGCCGCGGTCACGGCCGCTCCACCCGCACGGCCGAGCCCTACGGCTACGACCTCATGGCCTCCGACTATCTCGCCCTGCTCGACTATCTCAAGGTCGACAAGGTGGCGCTGGTCGGCTGGAGCGACGGCGGCATCATCGGCATCGATATCGCCATGCACCATCCCGAGCGCCTGGAGCGCCTGTTCGCCCAGGCCGCCAACACCAAGGTCGAGGGCGTCAAGCCGGACGTGATGCAGAACAAGACCTTCAGCGCCTATATCGATCGCTGCGGGGTGGTCTACCGCAAGATCTCGCCGACGCCCGACCAGTACGACGCCTTCGTCGACCAGATCGGCGCGATGTGGGCGAGCCAGCCGAACTGGGCCGACGCCGATCTGGCGAAGATCACGGTGCCGACCACGGTCGTGCTCGGCGACCATGACGAGGCGATCGACCGCGGCCATACCGAGTACATCGCCAGGACCATCCCGCATGCCAAGCTGGTGATCCTGCCCAATGCCAGCCATTTCGCCATGCTGCAGGATCCGGCGGGCTACACCACGGCGATCCGGGCGTTCCTCGCCGCGCCGTAGTCCTGCCGAACGAGGGCCTTGCCAAGCCCGTTCCGCTCAGACCTTCGGATCCGGGTTCTCCGTATGCCCGTCCACGGCGATGATCTGGCCCGACACGAGCCGGGCCGCATCGGAGGCGAGGAACAGGGCCATGGCGGCGATGTCCTCGGCTTTGACGAAGGACCGCATCGAGGTGCCCCCGGCATAGCCCGCATAGATCGCGTCGCGCGTCGTGCCCTTGATCGCGGCCTCCTTGGCGAGCACCGCTTCCATGCGCGGACCTTCGACGGCCCCCGGGCAGATGGAGTTGGCCCGGATGCCATGGGGGCCGAGCTCCATCGCCAAGGTCTTCATCAGGCCGTTGACCGCCCATTTCGACGCGCTGTAGGGCGCCCTGTTGGGATAGCCGAACAGACCGGCGGTCGACGACGTCAGGATCATGGCGCCGGAGCGCTGCGCCTTCATCGGCGGCGTCGCATGCTTGGCGAAGAGGAAAGCGCCTTCTAGGTTGATCGCCAGGCAGCGCCGCCAGGCCTCCACCTCGATGTCCTCGATCAGGGCCGTCGGCCCGGCAATGCCGGCATTGGCGCACAGGACGTCGAGGCCGCCCCAGGATGAACGAAGCCGCGCGAACAAGGCTGCGATGGCGGGCTCGTCGGTGACGTCGAGTGGCTCGCGTTGCCACGCGGCGGGGCAGGATGCCAGAGCCCGGGCGTCGACATCGACCACACAGACGCGCGCACCGGCCGCATGGAAAGCCTCGGCCATGGCGCGGCCGATGCCGCTGCCGCCCGCCGTGATGAGAACGCGCTTGCTCACTGTGGCCCCCCGTCCGCTGTCCGTTGCGAAGCAGGCTATGGGAGTTGCCGCATGGCGGGAGGGTAGGGAGCGACGGGAAGCGCGCGCGTTGCGACGCCTGCCGGACTTTTGCGCCTGTCTGCCGATGCCGCCGTTTCAGGCGGACCGGCGGCGCAGCGCCTCCAGCACGCCGTGCCCGGCGATGTCGGCCAGCGCCTCCTGCAGGGGCCCGGTGAAGTCGGCCCGGCGCGGCAACTCCTCGCCGAACACCTGATGCAGCGTCAGGAAGGCCTCGACCACCGCGGCCGGCGAGGCGGCGCGCTGGTCGGGCCGGCCGGTCCAGGCCTCGAAGGTCGGGTCGGCGAGGGGCAGCGGGCGACCGGTATCGTCGGCCCCGCCGCAGGAGCGGATCCAGGCGGCGACGGCGAAGATCAGCGGCCCGCAGGGGCGGCCGGCCTCCAGGCATTCGCGCAGCGGCGCCAGGATGCGCTGCGGCAGCTTCTGCGAGGCATCGCTGGCGATCTGGGCGGTGCGGTGGCGCAGCGCCGTGTTGCAGAAGCGCTCGACGAGGCGCCGCGTATAGGCGAAGGCCGCCTCGGCGCCGATCGCCAGGGTGGGCGCCGCGCAACGCCAGTAGTCCTCGACGAAGGCGCGGATCGTCGGCTCGGCCATCGCATCGGCGACGGTCTCGCGGCCCGCCAGCCGGCCGATGGCGGCGAGGGCGGAATGCGCGCCGTTGAGCAGGCGCAGCTTCATGTGCTCGAACGGCTCGACATCGGCGACGAACTCGACGCCGAAGCGTTCGAGGCGCGGGCGGCCGGCGCGGAACTGCTCCTCGATCACCCATTGCCCGAAGGGCTCGCCCAGCACCGGCCAGGCGTCGTCGGCGCCGAGGCGCTCCGCGATCGCGGCCCGGTCGGCATCCGTGGTGGCCGGCACGATCCGGTCGACCATGGAGGAGGGGCAGTCGACCTCGGCCTCGATATGGGCGGCGAGGTCGCCGCCGCGGGCCTGCGCAAACTCGGTCAGGATGCGCCGGAGCGTCCGGCCGTTCTTCGGCAGGTTGTCGCAGGACAGGATGGTGAACGGCGCGGTCCCGGCGGCGCGGCGGCGCTCCAGCGCTTCGGCGAGGAAGCCGAGGGCCGAGCGCGGGGCGCCGGGATGGGCGAGGTCGTGGACGATGTCGGGATGGTCGAGGCGCAGCCGCCCCCGGCCGAGGTCGGCCGCATAGCCCTTCTCGGTGATGGTGAGGGTGACCAGGCGGATGCGGGGATCGGTCAGGGCCGCCAGCACGCGACCGGGCGATTCGGGCGCGACCAGGAGGTCCGAGATCGCGCCGATCACCCTGAGCCGCTCGGCCTCGCTCTCGCGCAGCGCCAGCGTGTAGAGATGGTCCTGCGGCGCCAGGGCGTCGCGCGTCTCCGGGCTGCGCAGCGACACGCCGACGATGCCCCAGCCCGTCTCGCCGGCGGCGAGGCAGTCCTCGACGAAGGCCGCCTGGTGGGCGCGGTGGAAGGCGCCGACGCCGAGATGCACGATGCCGGGCGAAACCGCGCTGCGCTCATAGGCGGGGACGGCGACATCCGCGGGCAGGGTCCGCAGCACGGCGTTGCAAAGGCGCATGAGGCTCACTCCACGACGTAAGGCCGATATTGCTCCGGCACTTCGTCGAACATCTTGAAGATCTTGTCGATGTGATCCTCAAGCCGGTCGCGGGCCAGGGCCGCATCGCCGGCATCGAGCGCGTCGAGCACGGCGAGGTGCTCCGCGATCACGGCGGACAGGCGCTCGGGCTTGCCGAACAGGCGGACGAAGCGCCCGAGCCGGGCCTTCTCGGCCAGGATGGTGGCCCACACGCCCTGGCGCTCGGCGAAGGTCGAGAAGGCCTGGTGCAGCCGCTCGTCCTCGTCGAGGAACAGGTCGACATCGCCGGCGGCGAGGACGGTCCGCTGGCTCTCGACGATGGCGCGCGCCTCCGCGCTCTTCTCCGGCGTCCACAGTCGCGCCGCATCGGTCAGCACCGCGAGTTCGAGCGCCTTGCGCACGAAATGGCTGTCGCGCACCGCGCCGAGGCGGATCGGCGCCACGAAGCTGCCCTGCTGGGGATAGACGTCGATCAGGCCCTCGTCGGCGAGGCGGATGATGGCCGAGCGCACCGGCGTGCGCGACACGCCGAAATGGCGGCACATGCGGTTCTCGCTGATCGAGGTGCCCGGGCGCAGCCGGACCGTGACGATGGCGTGCTTCAGCGCCTCGAACACCTGGTCGGCGACCGGGCGCTTGCGGTCGAGCCGGAAGGCGATGTCGAGCGTGTCGGCATCCCGGTCGATCGGCGCGGAGGCGGCGGAGAGCGGCACGGAGGGTCCCTTGTTTCGGCTGCCGATCTCGACGGATCGTCCCGCTCTTCGATGGTGCCGGTTGCGCTCGGTATCCTTGTATACTAGGGTCCCTTCGTTCCGCGCAAGCCAGAATGAGCAGCCGCCTCGGGGCGCGCTGGCGGACGAGAACGGGAGGAGAGAGACATGACGCGCTGTCGCGAATTCATGGCTGCCGTGGCGGCCGCCATGCTCATGACCGGGGCCGCCGCGGCGGCGGAGGACACCAAGGTCGCGCTCGTTCCGGGCGGCCCGCATCCCTATTTCGCCGCCTGGGAAAAGGCCGGCCAGGACGCGGCCCGGGACTTCAAGCTCGGTGCCGCCGACTACAAGGTGCCGCAGAAATGGGAGCTCAGCCAGCAGAACGAGCTGCTCGAGAGCCTGGTCACCCAGGGCTACAACGCCTTCCTGATCTTCCCCGGCGACCCCGTCGGCTCGGTCTCGACCGCCGGCGAGCTCGCCGATACCGGCGCGCCCGTCATCGCCACCGCCGGCTGCCTCAAGGACCCCTCCAAGGCGGCCTTCTGCCTCGGCACCGATGTCGGCAACTCCGCCTATATCGGCACCAAGGAGCTCCTGAAGGCGATGGGCGGCAAGAAGCGCATCGCCCATTTCACCGGCTTCCTGGTCGACCCCAACACGCAGCTGCGCATCGACGCGGTGGAGAAGGCGGCCAAGGAGGAGGGAGCGCAGGTCGTGCAGGTCATCGCCGACATCGACGCGCCCGAGCCGGCGGAGGAGAAGATCAACGCCTATCTCGCCGCCCATGCCGGCGAGGTCGACGGCATCGTCACGACGGCCTGGGTGCCGGCCGTGGTCTCCGCCAACGCCCTGCGCAAGATCGGCGACAAGCGCATCAAGATGGTCGGCATCGACCATGACGAGGTGGTGCTGAAGGCGATCAAGGACGGCTTCGTCACCGGCACCATGCTGCAGAACCCCTATGGCCAGGGCTATATCGGCTCCTTCGCCGCCGACAGGCTGCGCAGCGGCTGCACGGTCAAGGCCGATGCGCCGTTCAAGACGAACGCCCTGACGGCCAAGTTCATCGATTCCGGCACGGTGTTCGTCGACGCGTCGCAGGTCGACACCTATGTCGGCGCCATGCAGGGCATCACCAAGGAGCTGATGGCGACCTTCGAGAAGACCTATCTCACCTGCAAGTGATGCATCGTCCGTCAATACCCCGGAGCCGACGCCGGCTCCGGGGCCGCCTTCACGCCCAGCGCGGATCGAACCATGCCCGCCGATGAGACTTCCGTGACGGTTCCCGCCGCGGCCCCCGCCGGCCTGCTTTCCAGCGGCGCGCCGCGCTTCTATCTCACCAACGAGTTCGGGCTCATCGTCCTCATCGCCCTGTTCGCCGCGGCCTTCGGGCTGCTCACCGCCGGCTTCCTCTCTTCCTTCAACCTGTTCACCCTCGGGCGCGTCGCCGCCGTCAACGTGATGATCGGCTTCGCCATGATGGCGGTGATCGTCACTGGCGGGCTGAACCTGGCGGTGGGGGCCATCGGCGTCTGCGCCGCCATGGCCTGCGGCTGGCTGATCGAGGCGCTCGGCCTGCCCTGGCCCGTCGCCATCGTCGGGGCGCTCGCCCTCGGCGCGGCGCTCGGCGCCGTCAACGGCGTGGTCATCGTCCGCTCCGGCCTGCACAGCTTCATCATCACGCTCGCCACCATGAGCATCTTCTTCGGCGTGATGATCTTCCTGACGCGCGCCCAGTCCTTCCGCGCCCTGCCGCCGCTCTTCTCCGATTTCGGCCGCATGCGCCTGTTCGGCTCGGTCTCGCCGCTCCTGGTGGTGGCGGTCGTGGTCGGCCTCGGCCTGATCGTCATGTACCGCTACACCGCGCTCGGGCGCGAGATGCTGGCCGCCGGGGCCAGGCCCCAGGCGGCCGCCCTGTCCGGCGTGCGGGTCGACCGGATCTTCGTCATCTGCCACATGCTCTCCGGCGCCCTGGCCGCGCTGACGGCGCTGCTGGTGGTGGCCCGCAACGGCGCCGCCATCCCCTCCATGGCCGGCCAGCTCGGCCAGGACTGGCTGCTGCCAGCCTTCCTCGGACCGGTGCTCGGCGGCACGCTCCTCACCGGCGGCCGCGTCTCGGTGCTCGGCACCTTCCTCGGCGCCGTGCTGGTCACCATGCTGACCAACGGGCTCCTGCTGCTCAGGGTCGGCGAGTTCTGGGTGCAGACCTGCCTCGGCGTGCTGCTTCTGATCGCCGTGCTGATCGACAAGGCCCGCCGCTCCTTCCTGGCCCATCGGAGAATGGTGTGATGCCAAGCATGCTGCGCACCGACTGGTTCGGCCCGCTGGCGGTGACGGTGCTCGCCGTCCTCGTCATCACCGCCTTCAGCCCGAGCTTCCTGTCGCCGCTCAACATCCAGGTGCTGCTGCTCGCCATCGCCGTGAACGGCCTCATCGCCTTCTCGCAGATGATCATCATCGCCGTCGGCCAGATGAACCTCTCGGTCGGCGCCATCGGCGGCCTCGCCGCCATCGCCTTCGCCGGCATGATGGAGGTCTGGGGCCTGCCGGCGCCGCTCGCGGCGGTGGGGGCGCTCGGCGTCGGGCTCGCCGCCGGCCTGCTCAACGGCTGCTTCATCGCCTGGACCGGCATCTCCGCCTTCGTCATCACCCTGGCCAGCCTGTCGATCTTCAAGGGCCTCAACCTCGCCATCACCCGGGCGCAGCCTTTCTACGGCGTCCCGGATGCGGTGAAGGCCTTCGGCAACACCACCTTCCTCGGGCCGCTGCCCTGGCTGCTGATCCCCTCGGCGATCGTCTTCGGCCTCACCTGGTACCTCCTGAACCGCCTGCCGCTCGGGCGCCACATCCTGGCCGTCGGCGGCAATGCCCATGCCGCCGAGCTCTCCGGCATCTCGGTGTCCAGGACCGTGATCGCCGCGCACGCGCTTTCCGGCGCGCTGGCCGCCCTGGCCGGCGTGGCGCTGGTCGCCCGGCTGCAGATCGGCCAGCCGACCATCGGCGACGACTGGCTGATCCTGTCCTTCGCCGCGCCGGTCATCGGCGGCGCGGTGCTGGCCGGCGGCCATGTCAGCGCCACCGCGACGGTGCTGGGCGTCGCCATCGTCGCCATCATGACCCAGGCGCTGGTGCTGTTCCACATCGACCCCTTCCTCGTCCAGGTGGTGCTCGGCGCCCTGATCCTGTGGGCGGTCGGCATCAACCGCTGGCGCGAGGTCCGCGTCGCCGGCGCGCTCCGGAGGATCTGAGATGGGCGAGCTCCTGCTCGAGGCGCGCGGCGTCGGCAAGCTCTTCCCGGGCGTCAAGGCGCTGGAGGGCGTGTCGCTGAAGCTGGCGAAGGGCTCGATCCATGCCCTGCTCGGCGAGAACGGGGCAGGCAAGTCGACGCTGATCAAGCTGATCACCGGCGTCTACCGGCCCGACGAGGGCGAGCTCCTGCTCGATGGCGCGCCGGCATCCCTCACCGATCCGCGCCATGCCATGGCCTCGGGCATCGGCGTCGTGCACCAGGAGCGCAACCTGATCCCGCGCTTCTCCGTCGGCGAGAACATCATGCTGGAACAGTCGGTCGGCCGGCCGCTGCGGCCGATCGACTATGCCAGCATCCATGCCGAGGCCCGGCGCTGGCTCGACATGCTCGGCCTCGACGTCGATCCGGCGACGCCGGTGTCGCAGCTCAGCGTCGCCAAGATGCAGCTGGTCGAGATCGCCAAGGCGCTGTCGCTGCGCTCGCGGGTGCTGCTCCTCGACGAGCCGACCGCATCGCTCTCGCCGCACGAGACGGTGGCGCTGTTCGCCCTCCTGAAGAAGCTGCGCGACGACGGGGTCGGCATGCTGTTCGTCAGCCACAAGCTGGAGGAGGTGCAGGAGATCTGCGACGCCGTCACCGTGCTGCGCGACGGCCGCAATGCCTGCGAGAGCCGGCCGATGGCCGGCCTCGGCCGCCAGGACCTGGTCCGGCTGATGATCGGGCGCAGCGAGCAGATCCCGGACTGGGCCGCCCGCGACCATGCCGCCGTCCCGCCGGTGCTGCAATTGACGGGCGTCGCCACGGCGCTCGGCCACCGCGACATCGACCTCACCGTCCGCAAGGGCGAGATCGTCGGCCTCTACGGCCTGGTCGGCGCCGGCCGCACCGAGCTCGCCAAGGCGATCATGGGCCTCTTTCCCGTCACCGCAGGCACGGTGCGGATCGACGGCAAGGCGGTGTCGGTCGCCAGCGTCGCCGACGCCATCCACCGCCATCGCATCGGCTATGTCAGCGAGGACCGCAAGCAGGAGGGGCTGATCCTCACCCATTCGGTGCTCGACAATGCCGGCATCGCGGTCTGGCGCCGCGTCACCCGCCGCTTCGGCCTGCTCACCGACCAGGCCATCCGCGCCGTGACCGAGCCCTTCATCCGCAAGCTGGAGGTGCGCACCCCCTCGCTCGACCAGCTCGTCGGCAACCTCTCCGGCGGCAACCAGCAGAAGATCAGCGTCGCCAAATGGCTGGCCGCCGGCGTGCGCATCCTGATCGTCGACGAGCCGACGGTCGGCATCGACATCAAGACCAAGGCCTATCTGCACGAATTGCTGCGCGACCTCTCCGACCGCGGCACGGCGATCCTGCTCATCACCAGCGACATGCCCGAGATGATCACGCTGGCTGACCGCATCCTGGTGATGAACGACTACCGCCTCGCCGGCGAGCTGCGGAACACGCGCGACTATGCCGCCATGAGCGAGGGCATCATGCACCTCATCCATCGGGTGGAAGCGGCCTGATTCAGGTCTCGGCGGCTTCCAGCGCCGCGCTGGCCTCGAGCCAGGCCTCCTCGGCCAGGGCGAGGCGCTCGCCCGCGGTGGCGCGGGCCTTGGCCATCTCGGCCGCCTTGTCCGGCGCGCGCTCGAACAGGCCCGGCTTCGACAGCTTCTCGTCGAGATCGGCGATGATCGCCTGCAGCTTCTCCATCGCCGCTTCGATCTGCCGGATCCGGTCGCGGCTCGGCGCCGTGGCGGCGCGGCGCTCGGCGGCGGTCTTGCGCTTGTCGGCGCTGCGCCCGGCCTTGTCGCCGCCCTTGTCCTTGTCGGAGGCCGGCGACGACAGCACCAGCCGGCGATAATCCTCCATGTCGCCCTCGAACGGCTTCACCGAGCCGTCCGCCACCAGCCAGAGCCGATCGACGCAGGCGTCGAGGAGATAGCGGTCGTGGCTGATCAGGATCACCGCGCCGGGAAAATCGTTCAGCGCCTGGACCAGCGCCTCGCGGCTGTCGATGTCGAGATGGTTGGTCGGCTCGTCGAGGATGAGCAGATGCGGCCCGCCGAAGGTCGCCAGGCCCATCAGGAGGCGCGCTTTCTCGCCGCCGGAGATGTTCTCCACCGGCGTATCCGCCTTGTCGCCGGAAAATCCCATCTGCGCCGCGCGGGCACGGATCTGGGCTTCGGTCGCCCCCTTCATCAGCTCCGCCACATGGGTCCGGGCGGTGGCCTTCGGGTTGAGCTCGTCGAGCTGGTGCTGGGCGAAATAGGCGACCTTGAGATTGGTCGAGCGCCGCGTGCGTCCGCTCATCGCCTCCAGCCGGCCGGCGATCAGCTTGGCGAAGGTCGACTTGCCGTTGCCGTTGGCGCCGAGCAGGCCGATGCGGTCCTCGTTGTCGATCGACAGGTCGAGCTTGGACAGGACGGTGCGCTCGCCATAGCCGGCGCTGGCGCCCTCCATGGTGATGATCGGCGGCGACAGCGGCTTGGCCGCGGCGGGGAAATTGAAGGGCACGACCTCGTTGTCGACGATGGCCGAGACCGGCTCCATCCGCGCCAGCATCTTCATGCGCGACTGCGCCTGCACCGCCTTGGACGCCTTGGCCTTGAATCGATCGATGAAGGCCTGGATGTGCCGGCGTTGATCCTCCTGCTTTTTCCGCAGCTTCAGCGACAGGGCCTGCTTCTCGCGGCGCTGGCGCTCGAACTCGTCATAGCCGCCGCGATAGAGCTCGAGCCGGCCCTCGGTGAGGTGCATGATGAAGTCGACCGAGGCGTTGAGCAGGTCGCGGTCGTGGCTGATCACCACCACGGTGTGCGGGTAGGAGGCGAGGTAGTCCTGCAGCCAGAGCGTGCCTTCGAGGTCGAGATAGTTGGTCGGCTCGTCGAGCAGCAGCAGGTCCGGCTCGGTGAACAGCAGTGCCGCCAGGGCGACGCGCATGCGCCAGCCGCCGGAGAATTCGGAGCAGGCGCGCTGCTGGGCCTGATGGTCGAAGCCGAGGCCCGCCAGGATCGCGGCGGCGCGGGCCGGCGCGGCATGGGCGCCCTTGTCGACGAGGCGCGTCTGGATCTCGGCGATGCGGTGCGGATCGCTCGCGGTCTCCGCCTCGGCCAGGAGCGCGGTGCGCTCCTCGTCGGCGGCCAGCACCACCTCGATCAGGCTCTCCGGCCCGCCAGGCGCCTCCTGCGCCACGCGGCCGATCCGCGCGCCGCGCGGCACCGAGACCGTGCCGAGATCCGGCGAGGCCTCGTTCATGATCATCCGGAACAGCGTGGTCTTGCCGGTGCCGTTGCGTCCGAGGAAGCCGACGCGGGCGTCCGGCGGCAGCGCCACCGTGGCGTTGTCGAACAGGACGCGGGGCCCGATGCGGTAGGTGAGGCCGTTGACATGCAGCATGGCGGGCTTTTGGCACGGCCTCGCCCCAGGGGCAACGGCAAGCGTGCCGATGCGCATCGCCGTCCCGCAGGCCCGGCCTTCCCCTTTCATAAATTGTTAGGGTTGATGTCGGATGAACGCGCGGGGGGCCTCACCTTGAGGTCTGTGATGATTCGCACCGCGATTCTGGCCGGCGCCGCCGCTCTCGCCTGCTGGACCCTTCCCGCCAAGGCGGCGAGCTACCCCTATGAAGTCGAGATGTTCCGCCTGCACGAGGCGTGCAGGGCCGGCGACCGGGCGGCCTGCGTCCATTTCGGCGTCATCATCGGCGAGCACCGCGAGCGGCGGGCCGAGCTCGAGCGCCTCCACCCCGAGATCTTCTGGTGGAACCACTGAGCCGCGCGGCGGATGCGTTCGCGCCGGCAGGCGCCACGCTCCGCCGCCGGAACGAGACCGCGCCGCATCGGCGGCGCGGTCCGCACGCGACGGCGTGTGCCGTCCCGCGCCTTATTGCCCGTGCTTGGCCAGCCAGGCCTTCATCTCGGCGATCTCGTGCTCCTGCGCCTTGATCACCGCCTGGGCCAGCTTGCGGATCTGCGGGTCCTTCCCGTATTGCAGCTCGACCTTGGCCATGTCGATCGCGCCCTGGTGGTGCGGGATCATGCCCCGGACGAAGTCGACGTCCGCCTTGCCCGTATAGGGCGTCATCATCGCTTTCATCATCGTGTCCATGGCCGCCTGGTAGGCCTTGGTCGAGGCGTCGTCGCCGGCCGGCATGGCCATGTCGTGGCCCTGCATGGTCTGCATGTCCTGGGCGATGGCTGGGGCCGCCATCGGTCCGAGCAGAAGAGCGAGAACCGTCAGGGATTTGCGCAGGCTTCCTGCAGTGAAGGGTGTCATGTTCGAACCTTTGCTGTCGAGCGCCGTCGGCCCCCGGCCGGGGCGCTCCATGGAAATCGAGAGGGGTGGGAAGGCTCAGCCCCGCCCGCGCGGCGGTCGCTCCGGCGGCTGCGGTCCGCGATCCGGCTCGCTCCTGTCCGACAGGAGCCGTTCGACGCGCCGCGGCTCGCGCTCGCCCGTGACGGCGGTCGGGGCCGGCACCATGCCGGGCACGAGCACGTGGCAGCAGGCCAGAGACGAGGGGCCGGGGTGCTGGACGGCATGCTGGCCGTGCGAGGGTTGCTGCTCGCCGGCGCCCATGGCGGGGCAGGGCGGCATGGTCGGCTGGGTCGCCGCCGCCGCGGCCAGGACGCCGCTCGCCCAGGCCGCCGCGACCGGCATCAGCGCCAGGACAGCCGCCATCAGGGCCGCCATCCAGAGCCGGGTCGGTCTCGTCGTCCAGCGAGTCATAGGGGCGTCGCATCCTCCATCCCGGGGACGAATACCGCGCGAAACCGACGGCTTCAAGCAAAGGGCAAGCAAACTTGTCTGGACAATTGGACGAAATCCCGGCGGCGACTCCAAGTCCGGCCGTTTTCCTGCCATGTTGACTTTGCGTGCACGCGAGATTCGCGGCCGCTTTTGCCGGCGAGGCGCCCCGCCTGAAACGAGGGCCTCCGGTTTTGGGGAGACTGATGTCATGAAAAAGTATTTCGCGGAGCTGGTAGGCACGGCCGCGCTGTGCTTCATCGGCTGTGGCTCCGTCGTGCTCGGCGGTTTCGGACCGGCTCTGGCGTCCGCGCCGATCGCCAGCCTGCCGATCGCGTTTGCCTTCGGCCTCTCGGTCACGGCCATGGCCTATGCCATCGGCCCGATCTCCGGCTGCCACATCAATCCCGCCGTGTCGGTCGGCATGGTCGTCGCCGGCCGCATGCCGGCCTCGGAGCTGCCAGGCTACATCATCGGCCAGGTGATCGGCGCCTTCGTCGGCTGCGGCTTCCTCGCCCTGATCCTCACCTCCAAGGCGGGCGGCTACGATATTCCGGCGGCGGGCCTCGGCCAGAACATGTACGACGCGGCCAAGGGCTTCGGCGTCCTCGGCGCCTTCGTCGCCGAAGTGGTCGGCACCTTCCTGTTCGTCACCGTGATCCTCGGCGCGACCCAGAAGAAGAGCGCCACGCCGGTCGCCGGCCTGGCGATCGGTCTCACCCTGGTCATCATCCACATCGTGCTGATCCCGGTGACCGGCACCTCGGTCAATCCGGCGCGCAGCCTGGCGCCGGCGATCTATGTGCGCGGCGAGGCTCTCGCCCAGATCTGGCTCTTCATCCTGGCGCCGATCATCGGTGCCGTCATCGCCGGCCTGCTGTTCCAGTCCAAGGCGCTGGCCGAGGATTGAGACCACCGCAATCGCGGTTGCCGGCCAACCGCCCCGGCGCCGCGCACTCTCCCCGGGGACGACCTGTCGTGTCCCCGGGTTTTTTTGTCCCGTCGCGATGAAGTGGCTTGTGCCGCTTAGCTTGCCAAGTCCAGGCAGGTTCAGGAGAACCTGCTCACGCCCGCCTCCGCAACCGATTGCGTCTGGCGCGCGGCGCGCGCCCTGTGGTAATCCATGGCCGCTGCAATCATCCATGCCGGAGAGAGCCATGCCGCCTACCAAATTTGGCGTCGGTCAGCCGATGCGCCGCAAGGAGGACAAGGCTTTCATCACCGGCACCGGCCGCTATGTCGATGACGAGACCCGCGACGGCGTGCTGCGCGGCTATGTCCTGCGCTCGCCCCATGCCCATGCCCGTTTCGCCATCACCGATGCGGCCGCGGCCCGGGCCATGCCCGGCGTGCACCTGGTGCTCACCGCCAAGGACCTGAAGACGCTCGGCGACCTGCCCTGCCTGGCCCTGATGAAGAACGCCGACGGCAAGCCGCAGAAGCCGCAGCGCTACCCCGTCCTCGCCATCGACACCGTGCGCCATGTCGGCGATGCCGTGGCCTTCGTGGTCGCCGAGACGCTGGCGCAGGCGCGCGACGCGGCCGAGGCGATCCTCATCGACTACGAGGCGCAGGAGCCCGCCATCGGCTCGGTCAAGGCGCTCGAGGACGGCGCGCCGCTGGTCTGGCCCGAGAACGGCTCGAACCTGGCGTTCGATTCGCGCATCGGCAACGTCAAGAAGGTCGGGAAGGCCTTCGAGAAGGCGGCCCGCGTCGTCAGCCTCGACGTCGTCAACAACCGTCTCGTCGCCAACTACATGGAGACGCGCGGCTGCATCGCCGAATGGGACGGGCAGCGCTTCACCCTCACCGTCGGCACGCAAGGCGTGCACGGCATCCGCGACAACCTGGCCGAGAACATCTTCAAGATGCCGGCCGAGGCCTTCCACGTGAAGACCGGCGATGTCGGCGGT
This sequence comes from Labrys wisconsinensis, assembly GCF_030814995.1. Classification (GTDB taxonomy): domain Bacteria; phylum Pseudomonadota; class Alphaproteobacteria; order Rhizobiales; family Labraceae; genus Labrys; species Labrys wisconsinensis. The sequence continues at coordinate 125,981 of NZ_JAUSVX010000014.1, forward strand.
GGCTTCGGCACCAAGGCGTTCATGTACCGGGAATACCCGCTGTGCCTGGAAGCGGCGCGCCGCCTCGGCCGGCCGGTGAAGTGGTTCGCCGACCGCACCGAGCATTTCCTCGGCGACACCCAGGGCCGCGACAACATCACCCGCATCGAGGCGGCGCTCGACCGCCGCGCCAAGATCCTGGCGGTGCGCATCGACATCATCGGCGACCTCGGCGCCTATCTCTCGCAGTTCGGGCCGTTCATCCCCTGGCTCGGCGCGCTGATGGCCACCGGCTCCTATGCCATCGGCGCCATGGACGTGCGCGTGCGCGGCGTCTTCACCAACACCCTGCCGGTGGACGCCTATCGCGGCGCCGGCCGCCCCGAGGCCGCCTATCTGATCGAGCGGCTGATGGACGCCATCGCCTTCGAGACCGGCCTCACGGTCGACGCGGTGCGTGCCCGCAACTTCGTCAGGCCGGAGCAGATGCCGTTCAAGGCGCCGACCGGCCGCACCTATGACAGCGGCGAGTTCGAGGGCCATATGCGCCGCGCCATGGACGTCGCGGAATGGGCGGCGTTCAAGGACCGCTGGAAGGCCTCGAAGAAGGCCGGCAAGTTCCGTGGCATCGGCATGTCGACCTATATCGAGGCCTGCGCCGACGGCGAGAGCGAGACCGCCACCGTGATCCTGGAGAAGGACGGCACGGTCACGGTGCTGATCGGCACCCAGACCAACGGGCAGGGCCATCTCACCGCCTATGCCCAGTTCGTCGCCCAGCACCTCGACCTGCCGCTGGAGCGTATCAACGTCGTCCAGGGCGACAGCGACCGCATCAAGACCGGCGGCGGCACCGGCGGCTCGCGCTCGATCCCGGTCGGCGGCGCCTCGGTCGCCAGGGCGTCGGAGACCCTGGCGGAGCGGCTGAAGCTGCTCGCCTCGGAGGAGCTGGAGGCCGGCATCGCCGACCTCGAGATCCTCGACGGGCGCGTGCGTGTCGTCGGCACCGACAAGGCGATCGATCTTGCCGCCCTGGCGGCGCTGCCCAAGGCGACGCCGGAGCTGCGCACGTCCGAGCACAACTACCAGCCGAGCGAGGCGACCTATCCCAACGGCACGCATATTTGCGAGGTCGAGGTCGACCCGGAGACCGGCGTCACGGCGATCCTGCGCTACACCATCGTCGACGATTTCGGCGTGGTGGTGAACCCCCTGCTGCTGGAAGGGCAGGTGCAGGGCGGCGTGGTGCAGGGCATCGGCCAGGCGCTGCTGGAGCGCACCGTCTATGGCGAGGACGGCCAGCTCCTGACCGCGACCCTCACCGACTATGCCCTGCCGCGGGCCGACGACGTGCCCTCCTTCCACTTCGAGACCCGCAACGTGCCGTGCAAGGGCAATCCCGTCGGCATCAAGGGCGCGGGCGAGGCCGGCACCATCGGCGCGGCGCCGGCGGTGATGAATGCGCTGATCGACGCGCTGCGCCGCGGCTGCGGCATCACCCGCATCGACATGCCGGCGACCCCGGAAGTGGTGTGGCGCGCCATCCAGGACGCCGCCGTGAAGCAGGCGGCGGAGTAGGGGCAGGAGCGGCCGACGCGGGCGCGCCCGGCGGCTGTGAGTAGGGGGAAGGCGAGGCCGACCGTCACGAGCCGGCCCTGCCGCTGGGGGCACCGTGCTGGATCAACCGCGTCATGGGACCGAGGCCGGCCGCACGCCGGCGGGGCGTCCCGCAGCCGCATCCTCGCCGGAGGGGGAGGGCGGCGCCACGGCGCAGGTCCTCCGGCCGGGGCATCACGCGCCGCTCGCCGGCATCGCCTTCAAGGTCGTGTCCGTCCTGCTGTTCTCGACCATGGCTGCGCTGATCAAGCTCATTGGTCCCGCCTATCCCACCGGCGAGGTGGTGGCCTTCCGCTCGGTCTTCGCCCTGGTGCCGCTGCTCGTGTTCCTCGCCTGGCAGGGCGAGCTGCGCGGGGCGCTGAGGACCGAGCGTCCCATCGGTCATGTCCTGCGCGGCGGCGTCGGCGTCATCGCCATGTATCTGAGCTTCGCGGGCATCGCCCGGCTGCCGCTCGCCGACGCCACCGCCATCTACTACGCCGCGCCGATCTTCACCGTGGTGCTGGCGGTCGTCCTTTTGAAGGAAAGGGTGCGCGCCTATCGCTGGAGCGCCGTGGTGCTCGGCTTCCTCGGCGTGGTCCTGACGCTGATCCCCCATCTCGGCGAGGATGCGCCCGACGGCGCCCAGCAGACGCTCGGCGCCATGCTGACCCTCGGCGCGGCGATCGTCGCCGCCTTCGCCATGATCCAGGTGCGCCGCCTCACCGAGACCGAGGCGACGGGATCGATCGTGCTCTATTTCACGCTGGTCTCGGCGGCGATCGGCCTGATGACCCTGCCGCTGGGCTGGGTCCTGCCGACGCCGCGCGAGTTCGCCATCCTCACCGCCATCGGTGTGCTCGGCGGCATCGCCCAGATCTGCCTGACCCGGAGCTATCGTCTCGGCGATGCGTCGCTGATCGCGCCCTTCGAATATGCCTCCATGCTCTTCGCCCTGGCGCTCGGCTACGCCGCCTTCGGCGAGGTCCCCGAGCCGCTCGTGCTCCTGGGCGCCGGCATCGTCATGGCGGCCGGCCTGTTCGTCATCCTGCGCGAGCGCGCGCTCGGCCTCGCGCGCGTCGAGGCGGCGGAAACGGTCTGACGACGTGGGGGGTGTCCTTGCGGCGGATCGCCTGATCGGCGGCGAAACCCGCCCAGGATCGGCAGGCCGCACGAGGGGCGCCAGGGGCGGCGGCCTCGGCGACGACGCGATAGCGGTCCGGAGGTCGACAAGGGAGTGAAAGACGCCGCGCTCGGGGGCGTCGCCCGCGGCGTTTGGCGAAGAGGCCTTCAGCCGGGTCATCGAACTCGGAGTGACGCGAAAGATGACGGCGCCGTCCACGACGTCGGCGGCTGCTTCAATCGATGATCCGGCAGCGTTTCCAACGGCACTTCAAACTCTTGCGGCCTCTGCTACTCTGTTGCTCGCTCGTGATCGATTGAGAGGCTCCCATGTGCTGGCGTGGCTCAATTCTCGTCGGGGCAATTCTCGGATTGGCGCTCGGTGGGGACCGCGCATTTCCAGCGGATCTGGATTCCTGTCATGTCGATGGTGTTGCAACCGACATAAGAATGGCAGCTTGCTCAAAGATCATTGCGGCCAGTGAGGATAAGCAAGCAATCGCCGAGGCATTGAACACTCGTGGCCTTCTCTATGACAACAATGGTGACTTCGACAAGGCATTGGCAGATTTCGGGAGGTCGTTACAGATCCGCCCTGGATCGTTGGAGATTTATGTCAATCGTTGCAACGTCTATCGAGAAAAGGCCGATTATGACAGGGCATTGGCAGACTGTGGAAAAGCGATAGAGCTCGATTCGGCTGACTTCGGAAATTATCTCGCGCGCGGAAGTATATACATTGCCACCCATGATTACGAGAGGGCGATCGCGGATCTGACAAAGTCTCTAGAAATAAATCCGGACTATGCGGCCAATTGGAATGAGCGTGGTCAGGCTTACCTGCTCAAGGGTGATTATGACAAAGCAATTGCGGACAATGACAAGGCATTGGAGCTCAGCCCGAGATTTTTGGAGGCCTATCGCGATCGTGGCGAGGCCTATCTTCATAAAGGAGACTACGATCAGGCAACCCTTGCTTTCAAGAAAGCGTTGGAGATAAATCCTGGTTATACGCCTGCCGTAGATGGTCTGTCCGAAGTCCAGAAGGCAAGGACGACGCAGGTCGCTGCCGTGAGTCCTGCCGCGCTTGCCCCGGCGTCGGCTCGCCCAGCCATCGAACCGCAGGTTGTCATCACCCCATCGGCGGCCGTTGGCCGCCGCGTTGCCCTGGTCATCGGCAATTCCTCCTATCGGGCCGTGACGGAGCTTCCCAATCCCGCTCGTGACGCCGATCTCGTCGGTGGTGCGTTGCGGCAGGCGGGCGTCGATGTCACCGTGGCGCACGACCTTGATCGAAGCGGCATGGTCGCGGCCTTGAACGCCTTCGCCGACAAGGCCGACGGCGCGGATTGGGCCATCGTCTACTATGCCGGCCACGGTATCGAGATGGACGGCCATAATTACCTGATCCCGGTTGACGCCATCCTTGCTTCTGATCGGAGCGTGGAGGACGAGACCGTCTCTCTCGACCGGATGATGTCCACCATCAACGGCGCCAAGCAGCTCAAGCTGGTGGTGCTCGATGCCTGTCGCAACAATCCCTTCCATCCCAAGATCACGGCGCTCAACCGCTCGATCGATCGTGGCCTGTCGCGCGTCGAGCCGGATGGCGCCACGCTCGTCGTCTATGCGGCGAAAGAGGGGACTGTTGCCAAGGACGGTACGGGAACGGACAGCCCCTTTGCCGTGTCCTTCGCCAAACGCATCGACGAACCCGGCGTGGAGATCAACAAGGTGCTTCGGTTTGTGCGACAGGATGTTCTGGAGGCAACGGACAGAGAGCAGGAGCCTTTCGTGTATGGCTCGCTCCCGCCCACCGACTTTTTCTTCGTGCCGGCGAAGCCGTGAAGGTTCCATCTGTCTCGCGCTCATTTCGACCGTGCCGCCCCCGATCATGAGCGGCCTGCTCGCGCGCCGCCGTTCCAAGAGAATCTCGGGACGGCGAAGGTCGCGCGGCTGAGCGGCGACCTCGACCTCTTCGCTGACGGGTCAATCAAGGTGATCTCCACGCCCGGTCGTTGCCGGGGAGAACGGCGCTGCCGGCGCGATCGAGGTTGCCGGCCGGGAGCTTCGTCCCCCGACGCAACCCTCACATCTTCTTGGCGGGCTTCATCGCGTCCGAATGCATCGCGCCCATCTTGCCGCAGGCCCTTTCCATCTTCTTCATCTTCGCCTTGTCGGTCTCCATCATCGCCTTCTTCATGCAGTCGGCCTTCATCGGATCGGCCTTCATGGGCTCGGCCGCCATCATCGGCGTGGCGGGCTTCATGGCGTCCTCGGCGCGGGCGGCGCCGGACAGGCCGGCCGAGCCAGCCGCGAGGGCGAGGATGGCGGCGGCAAGGCAACGGGTGGCTCTGGTCATTGCGGCTTCTCCTTGAATGCGGCCCTGCGGGCCGGCGTCTGCGATGCGTGCCGGCGCCATGCGGCGGGCACGCGGTCTCCCGCGGGAAGGCCGGCGTCGCCGGCATCCCCGAAGAATGCTGTGTCGTCGGGTGAGGCTCAGTCCGTGACCGCCCCCAGGATCTGGCCGCCGTTCGGCGCCTGCACCAGCACGGCCGTGCTGAGGTCGCCGGCGGCCCGGAGCGGCAGCGACAGCGCCTCGCCACGCCAGGTGCCGAGACGGGTCAGGGCGTGGACGACGTTCTTGTGCGGCAGGGTGCGCCCGCTGTTCTCGCCGGCGCGCACGGCCACCTCGACGACATGAGGGTCGTAGCGCACCAGCCAGATGTCGGCGCCGCCGGCCGGCGCGCGGCCCGCACCGATGCGGACGGTGCCGGCGTCGAGAGCGACTTGCGGCCCGTCGCCGCGGCGGCTGGCGCCGATCGCGGCCTCCAGCGGGCCGAGCTCGTTGCCGACCACATCGGCGCGGCCGTCGACCACGATCTGCGGCGTGAACGGCCCGTCATGGCCGAGCGGCGGCTCGTAGGCTTGCTGCCGGGCGGTGTATTCCGGCCTGGCGAACACGTCCTTCCAGCCGAGCCGGTCCCAATAGGTCACCCCGAAGCTCAGGGCCAGCACGTCGGGCCGGCGGCTCAGCCGCGCCAGGTTGGCGTTGGCCGGCGGGCAGGACGAGCAGCCCTGGCTGGTGAAGAGCTCGACCACCGTCGGCCGGCGCGGGTCGGCCGCGGCGGCCGTGCCCGCCAGCATCGCCAGCATGAAGCCCGCCGCCGCGGGCCGCCACGCGGTCCCGGCCCGGGCCTTACGCATCCGGCGCGCCGGTCTCCTCGTCACGGTCATGGCATGCCTCCCCGCTGATCTGACGGTCAATTCGGGCGGCTCCGGCGGCCGGTTACGCCTTCACCACTTCGTGATGGCGTTGGTGCGGCCCGGCGGCTATGACTGGCCCGCGCGGCGTAACCTTTCCGCCTGCCGCGACGAATGGGCCTATGTCTGACGGATTCGAGGCCACCGAGGCGCGGCTGGGCGCGCTGATCCGCGAGGGACTGGCTGGCGATGCCGCATCCTATCGCACCCTGCTGCGCGAGCTCGGGGCCCATCTGCGCCGCTACTTCCTGCGGCGCCTCGGGCCGGACCGGGCGGCCGACGCCGAGGACCTGGTGCAGGAGACGCTGATGGCCGTGCATTCCCATCGCGCCACCTACGAGCCGGAGCGGCCCTTCACCGCCTGGGTCCATGCCATCGCCCGCTACAAGCTGATCGACCATGTCCGCCGCGGCCGCGGCCGGACGAGCCTGCCGGTCGAGGACGCGGAGGCGCTGTTCGCCGCCGACGGCCTCTTCGCCGGCGACGAGACCCAGGCGGCGATGGACCGTCGCGACATCGAGCGCCTGCTGGCGGCGGTGCCGCCGCAGACGCGCACGCTGATCCGCCAGGTGAAGCTCGAAGGCCGCTCGATCGCCGAGGTCTCGGCCCGCAGCGGCCTGTCGGAGAGCGCGGTCAAGGTCGGCATCCATCGCGGTCTCAAGGCCCTGGCGGCACGGTTCGGAGGGCGGAACCGGTGACGACCACGGACGACCTCATCGAACGCCTGGCCGGCGACCTCGCGCCGGTGCGGCCCGGCGCGGTCGCGCGGCGGCTCGGCCTCGGCATCGGCGCCGGCGCCCTGGTGTCCGCGGCGATCATGCTCGCCTGGCTCGGCGTGCGGCCCGATATCGGCGCCGCGGTGACCACCGGCGCCTACTGGATCAAGTTCCTCTATACGGCGGCCATTGCCGCCGCCGGCCTGCGGGCCGTGGAGCGGCTCGCCCGCCCGGCCGGCCGCGGCTCGCCCGCCCTCGGCGCCGTGGCGCTCGCCGTGGCGCTGGCGGCGCTGGGAGGCGCCACCGAGCTCGGGCAGGCGTCCGCGGCCGAGCGCATGCCTTTGATGATGGGCTCCTCGGCCAGCGCCTGCCCCTGGATCATCCTGGTGCTGTCGCTGCCGATCCTGGTCGGGGCGGGCTGGGCCCTGCGCGGCCTGGCGCCGACACGGCTCGCCCTGGCCGGAGCGGCGGCGGGCCTGGCCGCCGGCGGGCTGGGTGCCTGGATCTACGCCTTCCATTGCACCGAGACGGCGACCGCCTTCCTCGCCATCTGGTACACCGCCGGCGTCGTCGCCGTCGGGTTGATCGGCGCGGCGCTCGGCCCCCGCCTCCTGCGCTGGTGAGGCCGCAGCGCCACGAAATCGCCGCGATCCCTTGCCGGCGACCCCGTTCGCTCTTACAAACGCAAAATTCGTCAAATCAAACGAAAGCGGTGAGATGAGCGGGGCTGATCGGAGAGCGGACCTGGACGCGGGCGCGCTCGTTGTGTCGGGGCAGCTCGGCAAGACGATCCAGCGGCTGCGCAAGGCCTACAACCTGTCCCTGTCGGAGCTCGCCGAGCAGTCCGGCGTCGCCAAGTCGATCATCAGCCAGATCGAGCGCAACGAGACCAATCCGACGCTGGCCACGATCTGGCGGCTGTCCCAGGCGCTCGACATCTCGATCGACCGCGTCCTCGCCAGCGGCGAGGACGAGCCGTTCCTGGAGAAGGCGACGCGCATCGACACGCCGGTGGTGATGTCCGATGACGGCAAGTGCCGCCTGGCGATCATCGGCTGGATCAAGACCGTCGAATGGCTGCAATGGTACGACTTCTACGCCGAACCCGGCGGCGTGCTGGAGAGCGACCCGCACCAGCGCGGCTCGATCGAGAGCCTGTCGGTCCTCTCCGGCACGGTGGAGGTCGATGTCGGCGGCCTGGTCGAGCAGGCGGCGGCCGGCGAGACGCTGCGCTATCGCTGCGATCGCCCGCACGCCATCCGCGTCGTGGGACCCGAGCCGGTGCACGCCACCATGGTCTGCATCATGAAGGCGGCGGTGATGGAATAGCGGGGCGCGGCGAGGCTTGCCGCGCCCGTCCGGCTTGGCCGATCAGGCGCTCCAGGCGACCGCGGTCTGGCGCTGGCTGCCGAGCTTCTCGATGCCGAGCGTCATCACGTCGCCGGGCTTGACGTAGAGCGGCGGCTTCATCCCCATGCCGACGCCGGGCGGCGTGCCCGTCGTGATGACGTCGCCGGGCTGGAGCAGCATGAACTGCGAGATATAGGAGACGATGGTGGCGACGCCGAACACCATGGTCCGGGTCGAGCCGGTCTGCATGCGCTTGCCGTTGACGTCGAGCCACATGGAGAGGGCCTGCACGTCGCCCACCTCGTCCGGCGTCACCAGCCAGGGGCCGAGGGGACCGAAAGTCGGACAGCCCTTGCCCTTCATCCACTGGCCCGAGCGCTCGGTTTGATAGGCGCGCTCGGAGACGTCGTTGCAGATGCAGAATCCGGCGACATGGGCGAGCGCGTCCTTCTCCTCGATATAGGAGGCGCGGCTGCCGATGACGATGGCGAGCTCGACTTCCCAGTCCGTCTTCTCCGAGCCGCGGGGGATGACCACGTCGTCGTTCGGGCCGACGACGCAGGACGGCGCCTTGTTGAACAGCACCGGCTCCTTCGGCACCGGCAGGTTGCTCTCGGCCGCGTGGTCGGCATAGTTCAGGCCGACCGCGATGAAGTTGCCGGGCCTGGGCACGCAGGAGCCGTAGCGCGGCTCGCCGGAGACCAGCGGCAGCGACGCCGGGGAGAGGCCGGCGAGCCGGGCCAGCGAAGCCGGCGACAGCGCCTCGCCCGTGAAGTCGGCGACGTGGCCGGACAGGTCGCGGATCCCACCCTCTCCATCGATCAGGCCGGGTTTCTCCTGGCCGGGGTTGCCATAGCGCACGAGCTTCATGTCGAGTTCCTTTGAGCGTTTCGCAGCCGACTTGTAGGACAACTCGGATACCCGATCCAGTCCGCACCGGGTTCGAATCGTCGCGGCTGCGGCGGCGATACCAGCAGCAATTCCGGCCGATTGGCCACACAGAATCGTTGCAGATCTGCCACGGTGTCGCCGCAAATGGCTAGGGGTAACGCGCTGTTGAACTTTGCCGGCTGATGCTGCAGCTGCCCGAAAAGCCTGCCGGCGCGACCACTTACCGGTTGCGGACCGGTCCGTGCCGGACCGGCGCGGCTCACCGGGCGCCCGGCGGGCGCGGTTGCGGATGCCGCGGCTTCGGGCAGTCTGTGTGCGGGGGAATCACAATCATCGCCAGGCCCCGGCGGGGGTGTCGGCGTAGGGGGAGCAATGGCGAAGGCGCGACGGATCGGTCCATTCGTCCTGACGGCTGCGATCGCGGCCCTCCCGGTCGGCGCTCATGCCGGCGGCTTCGGCAACAGGCTGCAGTCGGCGGTGGGCGCGGGCGATGCCTTCGCCGGCGCCGGCACCTCGGATTTCGGCCTCTCCGGCATGTTCTGGAACCCGGCGGCGGTCAACGACGTCGACGATTTCGAGACCAGCTCGAACTACACGCTGGCGGTGCCGCAGGCGAGGATCCGGGCGCAGCCGGGAACCTCCGCACCGCTTCTGGGGCTCGGGGCCGATTCGGGCGACGTCGGCCAGGGCGCGCTCGTCCCGGGATCCTATCTGGCCTATCGCATCAATCCGCAATGGGCGGTCGGCCTCTCCGTCAACTCGCCCTTCGGTCTCGCCACCAAGCCCGCCAACCTGCCCTGGGCCGGCCAAAACCTGTCGATCACCGCCAAGGCCCTCTCCGTGGATGTCGCCGCGGTGATCGGCTACAAGGTCAACGATTGGCTGAGCGTCGCGGCGGGCCCGCGCTGGCTCTATGCCGATGCCCGGTTCACGCGTGACGTCATCCCGGGCGACGCCGCCATCGAGCCGGGGATTCTGAGCGGCCTCAAGGACAGCGGCTGGGGCTACACGCTCGGCGCGACCATCAAGCCCTGGGAGGGCGGCGAGATCGCGCTCGGCTATCGCTCGCGGGTCGACCTGTCGCTCAAGGGCGACCTGAGCCTGCCCGACATCCCCGCCATCTTCGGGCCCCTGGCGGGCACGCACCCGGTGGTGGGCGACATCACCCTGCCGGATCAGGCGACGGTGAGCTTCAGCCAGAAGCTGTCGCCGGAATGGACGCTGCTCGGCTCGGTGGAGTGGAAGGACTGGAGCCTGGTCCAGGACGTGCCGTTCTACATCCGGAACAGCGGGCCTCTGAACGGCCTCAACCCGACGACGCTGACCTTCCGCTACAAGGACGGCTGGAATCTGGCGCTGGGCGCCGAATATCACTGGAACGATCAGCTGACGCTGCGCGGTGGCGCGTCCTACGAGATCTCGCCGATCAAGAACGAGCAGCGCGAGGTGTCGATCCCCGACGGTGACCGGATCTGGGTCTCGGCGGGCGCCTCCTACGCCTTCAACGACCATTTCACCTTCGACGTCGGCTACAGCCATGCCTTCGTCAAGGACGGCTCGATCAAGGTGGGGCCGGGGACGCCCAACGGCGACAGCGGCGAGCTCGCCGGGCTGACCTTCCTCGGCGAGACCACGGGATCGGTCGACGTGGTCTCGGTCGGCATCCGCTACAAGTTCGGCGGCGCGGCCGTCGCGGCCCTGCCGCAGCAGCCGGTGGTCGCCAAGTACTGATATCAAAGAGCCGATGAGCTTGACTCATCGGCTCTTTGGTACGAGCCCGCGCGGCGTTTGAGCGTTGCCCGCTCGGCACCGGTCGTAGACCGGGGCAGACGGCATGAGACCACCCGGACGGCAAAACGCCCGCGCGAAGAGCGCGGGCGTCCTGATGTGATGCGGAATTGCCGCGCGCGAAGCGCGGGATCAGGCGTTCGTCGCCGGTCCGCCCTGGCGGAACGCGTTGCGCTCGGCCATGAAGCGATCGAACTCTTCCTTGTCGCGGGCGCGGCGCAGGTTGCGCAAGAACTCGGCGAAGGCGCGGCCTTCTTCCTCGAGCTTGCGGCGCTCCTCGTCCAGGCGGCGCAGTGTTTCGGTGCGATAGTCGTCGAAGGCGGCATTGCCGGTCGCCGACCAGGTCTGGCGCTGCTCGCGGGCAAAGCCCCCGAACTCCGTCTTGACGCGGTCGAACCCTTCACGGACCTGGTCACGGGAGACGCGGCCGCCCCAGATGCAGAACGCCAGCGCCGCCAGACCCAGAGGCCACCAGATCACAAAGCCACCGACCACCGCCAGGATGTGCAGCGGGCTCCAGTGGCCCCTCGTCGCGCAGGAGGTCATCGTCCTCTCCTCTATAGCTCCCCAGCCGGGGCATGACGTGGTGTGGGCTGCCCGCTCGTGCAAGAGGAGGGCAGGGGAATTCCGGCAGGCCGCCCCCCTCTGCGACGGACTGTCACAAATCCGAGACCTGAATCGTGTTTGTGGCGCCAGGACGACTGATCGGCGAATTTCGGGAGCGCCATCATGGGCGAGGAAAGCGAAGGCAGGCGCTATCGGGCGCTGTTCCTTTCCGACATTCACCTCGGAACCAAGGGTTGCCAGTCGGAGCTTCTGCTCGACTTCCTGCGCGCCTACGATGCCGAGACCATCTACCTCGTCGGCGACATCGTCGATGCCTGGCAGCTCAAGAGCGGCTGGTACTGGCCCCAGTCGCACAACGACGTGGTGCAGAAGCTCCTGCGCAAGGCGCGCAAGGGCAGCCGCATCGTCTACATCCCCGGCAACCACGACGAGTTCCTGCGCGACTTTCCCGGCCACCATTTCGGCGGCATCGAGGTGGTCGAGCAGACCGTGCACGTCGCGGCCGACGGCAAGCGCTATCTCGTCATGCATGGCGACGCCTTCGACGTCGTGGTCCGCCACGCCAAATGGCTCGCGTTCCTGGGCGACTGGGCCTATGTCTTCGCCCTTGGCGTCAACACCTGGTTGAACATCTTCCGCCGCCGTCTCGGGCTGAGCTACTGGTCGCTGTCGGCCTGGGCCAAGCTCAAGGTGAAGAACGCGGTCAATTTCATCGGCCGCTTCGAGGAGACGCTGGCCGACGAGGCCAAGCGCCTGCAATGCGACGGGGTGATCTGCGGCCACATCCACCATGCGGCGCAGCGCGACCTCGACGGCATCGCCTATATCAACACCGGCGACTGGGTGGAGAGCTGCACCGGGGTGATCGAGCATGCCGACGGCCGCTTCGAGGTGATCCGCTGGATCGATCGCGACCGCCGGCGGCAGACCGCTTCGCCGGACGCCGCGCCGACGCCGGCCGAGGCGCGGGCCGCCGCGTGAAGATCCTGATCGCGACCGACGCCTGGCGGCCGCAGGTCAACGGCGTCGTGCGCTCCCTGGAGCAGACGGCGTCTGCCGCGGCAGCCCTCGGCGTCACCTTCGACATCCTGTCGCCGGCGGGCTATGCCACCGTGCCGCTGCCCTCCTATCCCGAGATCCAGCTGGCGCTGGCGACGCCGTCCTCGATCGAGCGCCGCATCCGCGAAGCCGCGCCGGACTTCATCCACATCGCGACGGAGGGGCCGATCGGCTTCCTCACCCGCCGGGCCTGCCTCAAGCGCGGCCGGCCGTTCACCACCAGCTATCACACCAAGTTCCCCGAATATATCGCGGCGCGGGCGCCGATCCCGCAGGACTTCATCTATCGCTGCCTGCGCCGGTTCCACAATGCCGGCTCCGGCACCATGGTCTCGACGCCGGCCATGGAGCGCGAGCTCGCCGCCCGGGGCTTCCGCCGCCTGCTGCGCTGGTCGCGCGGGGTCGACCACGAGCTGTTCCGGCCGCGGGCGGAGACGATGTTCGACCTGCCGCGCCCGATCTTCCTCAGCGTCGGCCGGGTGGCGGTGGAGAAGAACATCGAGGCGTTCCTGGCGCTGGACCTGCCGGGATCGAAGGTGGTGGTCGGCGCCGGGCCGGCCTTGGCGGCGATGCGCGCCCGCTTTCCCCAGGTGCATTTCGCCGGTATGCTGCACGGCGAGGCGCTGGCGCGGGCCTATGCCTCGGCCGATGTCTTCGTCTTCCCCAGCCTGACGGACACCTTCGGCATCGTGCTCCTGGAGGCGCTCGCCAGCGGCCTGCCGGTGGCGGCCTTCCCGGTGACCGGCCCGCTCGACGTGATCGGCGGCACCAGTGCCGGCGTGCTCGACGAGGACCTGCGCCGGGCGGCGCTCGCCTGCCTCGACATTCCCCGCGAGGCGGCCCGGGCCGAGGCGCTGAAATACAGCTGGGAGGCGAGCGCCCGCCAGTTCATCGCCAATGTGCGCAGCGCCTGCGGCGGCTCTCTGCAGGACGAGGCGGCCTGAGGGGCAGGCGGTCAAAGCTTTCGTGTGCTCGCCGCGCACACGAAAGTCCTGATAGTCCCTCGCGATAACGTCGCCTTCCATCTCGCTCACCCTGAACTGAGCCTGATTCTTGTGTCTCACCCAAAGGGTGCAGTCCACGCAAGACTGGGGAGATTCGACAACTTCGCAGATCCAGGAACAGCCGATGCCATATCGTGGCGGCAGAGCTTTGATCCAGGTCGGAGTTTATCGGGTACGCTCTCCCCTCATCTTATTATCGCCGACCCAGCCAATATGGCCGGTCGAATTAGGCTTTCTGCAATGGCGCTCCGGCCATAACGCGTCGTGTCGTCGCCGTCTGCGCAGGGGACTTCCGTGCCGCTGGATTATCATTCCTTGCTTCTCGCCTTTGCTCTTTCCGGATGCGGATTGGCAGCGGCCTTCCTTGTCAGCTGGCTCGTCTCCAAGAACGATACCTTCCTGATGACATGGACCATCGGGGTCGCCCTGATGGCTGGCGGCGTGCTGATCTATGACGCCTACGTGACCACCATGTCCGCGGTTCTCGGCGCGACCGGATACACGGTCCTGCTAGTGGGGCTTGCCTTCGTCTTCGGTGCTGGCCGCGAGTTTCGTACCCGCGTGCTACCCTGGCGCAGCATGGCCGTCATGGCATCAGTGCCTTCACTGGTCGTGTCCGGGCTTATGCTGGCCGGCTACAACGGCGGCGCGATCTTCCTCCTCAACGTGGGCGCAACGATAATTTTGCTCGTGACGGCTTGGGACTATTGGCTCGGGCGCGCGGAAGCCAGGCTGGCCATTACCTTGCTGACCGTGCTCTACATTTTGACAGGGCTATCTTTCGTTCCCTGTGCTGTCATTGTGTTGCTTGATGGCCAATGGGTCATTGCGCAGGCGCCATCGAACTGGGCTGAAGATCTCAATATCGACATTTGTCTGGCAACCCTCTCCGGCATCGGAGCGCTGTCGCTGGGGCTTAATCAGGCGCGACTAGCGCGTGGCCATAAGCGCGATGCGGAAACGGATCCGCTGACCGGATTGCTCAACCGGCGCGCGCTGCTCGATCGGGTTGCCGCGGAGATCAAGGGGCCGGCCGCACTCGTCATTCTCGATATTGATCACTTCAAGCAGATCAACGACGTTCACGGCCATGTCGTTGGCGACGAGGTTCTGCGGATATTCGGGGAGATCCTCATTCTCTCCGCGCATTCTCCCATCCTTGCCGCGCGGCTCGGCGGCGAGGAGTTCGCGCTGCTGATGCCCGGCACCTCGGCGGCGTCGGCCGCTATTGCCGCAGAGAATATTTGTGTGCGCCTTGCCAAGCGTCAGTTCACCGGGGGCGCTGGTTCGTTCCAGACCACCGCTTCCGCCGGCGTAGCCACTCGCCAGGATGGCGTCCTCGATTTTGATGCATTGCTGAACGCAGCGGACAAGGCGCTCTATGTCGCCAAGCGGAGCGGTCGGAATTGTGTCGCGATCAGCGCGGACGGGGTGGAGTTCCTGGCAAACACGCGGCGGCAGACGGACGATTCGGTCGATCTGGTCAAGCTCGAGCTCAGCTCATGAGACCTCATGTGGGCGTTTCAGGGTCAAGGGTTGAATTGGGTGTTGCATAGATCGAGCTTGCGCCCGTGATCGAGATGCTCGCGCCGATCGAGTTCCGGCCGGTCGATGCCTTCACGCTCAACGCAGCGATCACGCCTGCGGCCGGTGACATGACGCGGCGCCGCAATGCCGTGCTTGACGCCGGGACGGACCTACCGCTCGTCCAGCGCCCGGATCGCCAGCACGGCGGCCGAGGCGCGGTTCTCCACCCCCAGCTTCACGTAGATCTGCTCCAGGTGCTTGTTCACCGTGCGCGGGCTCATGTCGAGAATGTCGCCGATGTCGCGGTTGGACTTGCCGCGGGCGATCCACAGCAGCACCTCGGCTTCCCTGGCGGTCAGCGCAAATTTCTGCCGCAGCGTCACCTCCTGGTTGCCGGCGCCCTCGGCGGTGAGGCGGAACAGGAACTCGTCCTCGCCGATCCGGCCGAGGAAGGAGAGGTGCAGCGTCGCCCCGCCCGGCGCGACCGTCAGGCTGAAGCCGGCATCGGCACGCTCGCCACGCAGCCGCCCGATCACGGCCGGCGGCAGGCTGCGGGCGCCCTCCAGCAGGCGCACGGCCTGCGGCGTCGACCAGAGGATGGCGCCGGACCCGTCCACCGCCACCAGGAACCGGCCGGCCGCGTCGAGCGCCACCCGCGCGCTCTGCGCCGCCCTGGCATTGGTGAGGTGCACGCGGATGCGGGCCAGCAGCTCGTCGATGTTGATCGGCTTGGTGAGGTAGTCGACGCCGCCGGCCTCCAGGCCCTGGACGATGTGCTGGGTCTCGGTGAGCCCGGTCATGAAGATGACCGGCACATGCGCCACGGCGCCGCGCGCCTTGAGGCGTCGTGTCGTCTCGAACCCGTCCATGTCGGGCATCAGCGCGTCCATCAGCACCATGTCGGGCGTGATGCGCTCGACGATCGCCAGCGCCTGGGCGCCCGAGGTCGCGACCAGCACCATGACGCCGGCCTGCTCGAGCGCATCGGTGAGCAGGCTCAGCGTCTCGGGCGAGTCGTCGACCACCAGGACGATGTCGCGGGCGGCGGGCTGGCTGGTCATGGCGTCCGCGGCACCCGTCCGCCGGGGTTGCTGGTCATGGCTCGCCGATCGCCTCCAGGGCCTTGGTGTAGCGCTCGAAATCGAAGCTGCGCAGATGCGCCCGCATGGTCTCGACGAAACCGTCCATGCCCGGCTCGGCCGCGATCTCGACCAGCTTGGCCTCGATGCCGCGGACATAGCCGATCCGGCCGAGTCGCAGCAGCTCCTCCACGTGCCGGCCGCCGGGATGGGCGGCCGGCGCCGGCCGGGCCTGGGCGGTATCCGGCGCCTCCTCCAGCCATTCCAGCCTCAGGAGGTGGGCCAGCCGGTCGAGCAGCTGCGTGAGATCGAAGGGCTTGGCCAGCATGTCGTCATGGGCGTCGTCGTCGCCATGGGCGGGATGGCTCTCGCCGATATTGGCCGACAGCATCAGGATCGGCGCGGCCTGGCCGGCGGCGCGCAGCGCCTTGGCGAGGTCCCAGCCGCTCATGCCGGGCATGGAGATGTCGAGGAGGAAGATGTCCGGCTTCAGCGCCGGATCGGCCGCAGGACCGCCAGCCCCGGCCTCGGCGGTGGACGCGCCGGGCTCGGGCGTCGCCGCGCCCGTCAGCGCCAGGCAGGTCGCCCCGTCCCGGGCGGTCAGCACGGCGAAGCCGAGCGGCTCCAGCACGGCGCGCATCAGGTCCTGGTGGTCCTGGTCGTCGTCCGCCACCAGCACGGTGCGCCGGGGCCCGCGATAGCCGCGCACGGCGAGCGCCGGCGCGGCCGCCGGCGCCGCGATGGTCGACAGCATCATGCGCACCTGGAAGGCGGAGCCGCGCCCCGGCTCGCTCGTCAGCCGGATCTCGCCGCCCATGATCTGCACCAGGAGCCGGGTGATGGTGAGGCCGAGGCCGAGCCCCGGCGTCCGGCTGCCGGCATGGGCGCCGCGCTCGAAGGGCTCGAACACGCGCTCCAGGTCGGCCGCCGGGATGCCGACGCCGCTGTCCGCGACGGTGAAGGTCGCGACCTGGTTGCGGTGCAGCACGCGCAGGCTCACATGCCCCGTCTGCGTGAACTTGATGGCGTTGGAGAGCAGGTTGATCAGCACCTGCCTCAGCCGCTTCTCGTCGGTGCGCACCGCGTCGGGCAGGGGCGAGGCCGGCTCGAAGCGGAAGTCGAGGCCCTTGGCCTGGGCCTGCAGCCGGAACATCTCGACGATCTGGTCGAGGAACTCGCCGAAGCGCACGTCGCCCCGCTGCAGCTGGAAGCGGCCGGCCTCGATCTTGGAGATGTCGAGCAGCCCGTCGATCAGGCCGGAGAGATGCTCGGCGCTGCGCTTGATGACGCGGATGCTGCCGCGCCGGCCCGAAGGGATGGCCTCGTCGCGCTCCAGGAGCTGGGCATAGCCGAGCACCGCGTTGAGCGGGGTGCGCAGCTCGTGGCTGAGGCCGACGACGTAGCGGCTCTTGGCGAGGTTGGCGGCCTCCGCCACCTCCTTGGCCCGCTGCAGCTCGGCATCGGTGCGCCGGTGCGCCGCGATCTCCTTCAGCAGCAGCGTCGTCTGGCGCGAAGATTCCTCCTGCGCCACGCGCCGGCTCTCATGCGCCAGCACGAAGAACCAGGCGACGATGCCGGCGATGATCAGGAGGATGACGAAGGCGACCCAGAGCGTCTTCGAGACGACCTCCGCATGCGCCGGGCCCCACGACGAGGCCTGGAAGTGGATGAGGTAGAGCACCAGGCTGATCACCCCGGTGAACAGGGCAAACACGCCGAAATACTGCACCAGGCGCGGGCTTATCCGGGCCGAGAGGGCGGCGGGAAGGGTGGCCTCGAGCGCTCCCAGCACCTGCGCCTGCAGCTTCGCGGCCGGCTTGCACAGGTCGTGGCAGCGTGCGTCGAGCGAGCAGCACAGCGAGCAGATCGGCGCGGCATAGGCGGGGCAATGGGCCATGTCCTCCGGCTCGAAGGCGTGCTCGCAGATGCTGCAGGTAATCTCCGGCCGAAGCTTCCAGGCGGCGCGCGGCTTGCGGGCGAGGTAGTACCGGCCCCTGGTCGCCCAGGCGATGGCCGGCGCTGCCGCCAGCGACACGGCGAGGGCGACGAAGGGGGCGAGCGCCTTGGCGACCTCGCCGAAGGTCCCGGCCGCCGCCATGAGCGCCACCACGGCGGCGATGCCCATGGCCCCGACACCGACCGGATTGACGTCGTAGAGATGGGCGCGCTTGAACTCGATGCCCGGCGGCGAGAGGCCGAGCGGCTTGTTGATGGCGAGGTCCGCGACGATGGCGCCGAGCCAGGCGACCGCCACCACCGCGAACAGGCCGAGCGTCTGCTCCAGCGCCTCGTAGATGCCGAGCTCCATCAGGAGCAGCGCGATGGCGACGTTGAAGATCAGCCAGACCACCCGGCCGGGATGGCTGTGCGTCAGCCGCGAGAAGAAGTTCGACCAGGCGAGCGAGCCGGCATAGGCGTTCATCACGTTGATCTTGAGCTGCGACACCACGACGAAGGCGGCGGTGAGCACCAGCGCCGCATCCGACCAGGGCAGGGCATAGCCGAAGGCGATGCGGTACATCTGCGCCGGCTCGGCCGCGTGCCCGGCCGGGACGCCGTGGCGCAGCGCCAGCACCGCCAGGAACGAGCCGAACAGGAGCTTCGGCGCCCCCAGGATGATCCAGCCCGGCCCCGCCGCCAGCACCGAGAGGAAGCCGCGCTTCGATCCGGGCTTGGGCACCGGCAGGAAGCGCAGCACGTCGACCTGCTCGCCGATCTGCGGCATCAGCGCCAGGATCACCGAGGCCGCGCCGCCGAACTTCAGGATGTCGAAGGCCGCCGAAGCGTCGTGCAGGCCGGGAAAGCGGGTCCACTCGGTGAAGGAGGGCCAGTCCGACCACAGGATGAAGCCGACGGGCAGGATGTTGAGGCCGATCCACAGGGGCTGGGTGATCAGCTGGAAGCGGCTGATCCAGGTGATGCCATGGGTCACCAGCGGGATCACCGCCATGGCGCTGACGATGTAGCCGATCCACAGCGGCAGGCCGAAGCACAGCTCCAGCGCCGTCGACATGATCGAGGCTTCGATGGCGAAGAGGATGAAGGTGAAGGTGGCGTAGATCAGCGAGGTGACGGTGGAGCCGATATAGCCGAAGCCCGCCCCGCGCGTCAGCAGGTCGATGTCGAGGCCGTGGCGCGCGGCATAGCGGCTGATCGGCAGGCCGGTGAGGAACAGGATGACGCCGACCACCAGCGTCGCGACGAGCGTGTTGGCGAAGCCGTAGGACAGGGTGATCGCCCCGCCGATCGCCTCCAGCGCCAGGAAGGAGATCGCGCCGATCGCCGTCTGCGCCACCCGCGGCGCCGACCATTGGCGCGCGCTCTTGGCGGTGAAGCGCAGCGCATAATCCTCCAGGGTCTGGTTGGCGACCCAGCGGTTGTACTCGCGCCGGACCGGAAGGATGCGTTGCCGGCCTGCCATCGGGTGGGATCGTCCTCCGGGCTGCGGCCGGGCAAAGCAACCGATCTTGCCGGGCCGCGGAGCAGAGGTCGGGACCGCCCGTGACGGCCGGGCCGCCGCATTCCCTGCAAGGCGCATGCCGCCGCTCCGCAAGGCGTGTGCCGCCGCGCGTCGGCAATTCTGCCCAATCCGCCGGCATCTCGCCCGTTTTGCGGGCATTGCCGCCTCTCTACGTCAATCGACGTATATGCTGCATTGCAATAGAGGCGGCAGATTTCCCCATCGGTGCGTCGCCACAAGACGCTTCCGCCGAACGCAAGACACACCGTTCACCGCACCAACAGGGGGAAGATGATGAAGCAGCCGATGATGAGCCGCCGCGCGGCGATGATGATGCTGGCCGGCGGTGCCAGCGCCCTGGCGCTCGGCGCCGGCACGCGGGCCGCCTTCGCCGCCGACGAGACCATCAAGGTCGGCATCCTGCACTCGCTGTCCGGCACCATGGCGATCAGCGAGACGACGTTGAAGGACGTCATGTTGATGCTGATCGAGGAGCAGAACGCCAAGGGCGGCGTGCTCGGCAGGAAGCTCGAGGCCGTGGTGGTCGACCCCGCCTCCAACTGGCCACTCTTCGCCGAGAAGGCCCGTGAGCTCCTGACCAAGGACAAGTGCGACGCGGTGTTCGGCTGCTGGACCTCGGTGTCGCGCAAGTCGGTGCTGCCGGTGTTCGAGGAGCTCAACGGCATCCTGTTCTACCCCGTGCAGTACGAGGGCGAGGAATCCTCCCGCAACATCTTCTACACCGGCGCCGCGCCGAACCAGCAGGCGATCCCGGCCGTCGACTACCTCATGGCCAACGAGGATGTGAAGCGCTGGGTGCTGGCCGGCACCGATTATGTCTATCCCCGCACCACCAACAAGATCCTCGAGGCCTATCTGAAGTCCAAGGGCGTCGCCGCCGAGGACATCATGATCAACTACACGCCCTTCGGCCATTCCGACTGGCAGACCATCGTCTCCGACATCAAGAAGTTCGGCTCGGCCGGCAAGAAGACCGCCGTGGTCTCCACCATCAACGGCGATGCCAACGTGCCCTTCTACAAGGAGCTCGGCAACCAGGGCATAAAGGCCACCGACATCCCGGTCGTCGCCTTCTCCGTGGGCGAGGAGGAGCTCGCCGGCATCGACACCAAGCCCCTGGTCGGCCATCTCGCCGCCTGGAACTACTTCATGTCGGTCGACACGCCGGAGAACAAGGCCTTTATCGAGAAGTGGAAGACCTTCACCAAGAACCCCAAGCGCGTCAGCAACGATCCGATGGAGGCTCACTATATCGGCTTCAACATGTGGGTGCAGGCGGTGGAGAAGGCCGGTACCGTCGACCATGACGCGGTGATCGACGCGCTGATCGGCGTCTCCGTGCCCAACCTCACCGGCGGTCACGCCACGATGATGCCGAACCACCACATCACCAAGCCGGTGCTGATCGGCGAGATCCAGGAAGACGGCCAGTTCAACATCGTCTCCCAGACCCCGGGCCTCGTGGTCGGCAAGGAATGGTCGGACTATCTCGACGGCTCCAAGGACCTGATCTCCGACTGGAGGAAGCCGCTCTCCTGCGGCAATTTCAACGTCAAGCTCGGCAAGTGCGGCGGCAAGGCCGCCTGATCCACGCCGCCGTTTCCGGGCCCGGCCGCTCCGGCCGTGGCCCGGATCATGCTCCGCCGCAACCGACGGGCAAGGGGATGGGCCGCTGCCTCTGCGCCAGCGTCGAGGCCGCGCACTGTCGCTCCGGGGAACGCCGATGCGCAATGTCCTGACACTGCTGCTCCTCTGTCTCGTCCTCGCCGTCGCGCCCGTCGCCGCGCGTGCCGATGCCGCCCTCTATGCGCGGCTCGCCACCGACAAGTTCGACGCGATCGAGGCGGCGGTCGGCGCTCTTGCCACGTCGGGCGATCCGCAGGCCGCGGCCACCATCGACGCCCTGGCCGACGGACGGCTGAGCTACGACCCGGCCGGCAAGGCGGTGTTCTACACCAGGGACGGCGCCACCATCGACGCCGCCACCGGCCAGGCGGTCGCATCCCCACCTCCGGGCCTGAAGAAGGTCAGGCTCAACAACCGCGTGCGCCGGGCCGTCGAGGCGGCGCAGGGCGCGCTGACGCTGATGTCGCCCGACCCGGCCAGGCGCCTGGCCGCCGCCGAGGCGGTCGCCAAGGCGCGCGACGCCGCGGCGCTGCCCGGCGTCGAGACGGCGCTCGCCGCCGAGAAGGACGCCGGGGTCCGGCGCGCCCTGGAGCTCGCCCGCGCGGCCATCGTCTTCCTCTCGACGTCGGCCGGCGAGCCGGACCGCATCGCCGCCGCGGCGGTGATCGCCGCGCGCCGGGACCAGGACGCGCTCGGCCTGCTCCAGTCCCTGCCACCCGATGCGCCGCAATCCGTCCGCGATGCCGCTGCGGCCGGCGTCGCCGGCATCCGCAGCGAGCTCGCCTGGTGGGACGCCGTCCAGAATCTCTGGTACGGCCTGTCGCTCGGCTCGGTGCTGCTGCTCGCCGCCATCGGCCTCGCCATCACCTTCGGCGTGATGGGCGTGATCAACATGGCCCATGGCGAGATGGTGATGCTCGGCGCCTACACCACCTTCGTGGTGCAGGACCTGATCCGCAGCTACAGCCCCGGCCTGTTCGACTATTCCCTGGCCATCGCCATCCCGCTCGCCTTCCTCGTCGCGGGCGCCGTCGGCGTCGTGATCGAGCGCACGGTGATCCGCTGGCTCTACGGCCGGCCTCTGGAGACGCTGCTCGCCACCTGGGGCGTCAGCCTGATCCTGCAGCAGGCGGTGCGCACGCTGTTCGGGCCGACCAACCGCGAGGTCGGGGCGCCGGCCTTCATGACCGGCTCCTTCGAGCTCGGCGGCCTCGCCATCACCTGGAACCGCCTGTGGATCATCGTCTTCGCCGGCCTGGTGTTCGCCGCGCTCCTGTTCGTGCTGCGCTTCACCGCCTTCGGCCTGCAGACCCGCGCCGTGACGCAGAACCGGCGCATGGCCTCGGCCATGGGCATCCGCACCAACTGGGTCGACGCCTTCACCTTCGGCCTCGGCTCCGGCATTGCGGGCCTGGCCGGCGTCGCGCTCAGCCAGATCGACAATGTCTCGCCCAATCTCGGCCAGGGCTACATCATCGACAGCTTCCTGGTGGTGGTGTTCGGCGGCGTCGGCAATCTCTGGGGCACGCTGGTCGGGGCGCTGTCGATCGGCGTCGCCAACAAGCTGCTCGAGCCCTATGCCGGCGCGGTGCTCGGCAAGATCGCGCTGCTCGTCCTCGTCATCCTGTTCATCCAGAAGCGCCCGCGCGGCCTGTTCGCGCTGAAGGGCAGGGCGGTGGAGCAATGATCACGACCCGGCTCCTCTCCGACCGGCGCGGCCTGGTCTTCCTCGCCGTTCTGGCCCTGATCGGGGTGCTCGTCCCGATCTGCCATCTCGCCGTGCCGGAGAGCTCGGCCTTCTACGTGCCCGCCTGGGTGGTGGCGCTGCTCGGCAAGTACCTGTGCTACGCGCTGCTCGCCCTGTCGCTCGACCTGGTCTGGGGCTATTGCGGCATCCTCTCGCTCGGCCACGGCGCCTTCTTCGCCCTCGGCGGCTACGCCATGGGCATGTACCTGATGCGCCAGATCGGCAGCCGCGGCAAATATGGCGACCCCGTCCTGCCGGACTT
This sequence comes from Labrys wisconsinensis, assembly GCF_030814995.1. Classification (GTDB taxonomy): domain Bacteria; phylum Pseudomonadota; class Alphaproteobacteria; order Rhizobiales; family Labraceae; genus Labrys; species Labrys wisconsinensis. Next base: position 149,039 of record NZ_JAUSVX010000014.1, read on the forward strand.
CATGGTGTTCCTCGACTGGAAGGAGCTGCCCTATGCCTGGTACGGCTTCCAGCACTTTCCCTATGCCGCCTTCATGGTGCTGTTCGTGCCGGGCGTCCTCGCCTTCCTGTTCGGCTGGTTCGCCTTCCGCTCGCGCGTCACCGGCGTCTACCTCTCGATCATCACCCAGGCCATGACCTTCGCGCTGAAGCTCGCCTTCTTCCGCAACGACATGGGCTTCGGCGGCAATAACGGCTTCACTGACTTCAAGGACATCCTGGGCTACGACATCCAGGCTGCGACCACCCGCACGGTGCTTCTCGTCGCCTCGGTGATCGCGCTGGCGCTGGGCTATCTCGTCTGCCGCGGCATCACCGGCTCCAAGCTCGGCAAGGTATTGATCGCCGTCCGCGACGCGGAGAGCCGCACCCGCTTCCTCGGCTACCGCGTCGAGAACTACAAGCTGTTCGTCTTCGTCGTCTCGGCCTGCCTCGCCGGCGTCGCCGGGGCGCTCTACGTGCCGCAGGTCGGCATCCTCAATCCCAGCGAGTTCGAGCCGAGCAATTCCATCGAGGTGGTGATCTGGGTCGCGGTCGGCGGGCGCGGCACGCTGGTCGGCGCGGCGCTCGGCGCCATTCTCGTCAATTTCGCCAAGACCACCTTCACCTCAGGGATGCTGGCGCCCTACTGGCTGTTCATCCTCGGCGGCATCTTCGTCCTGGTGACGCTGTTCATGCCCAGGGGCGTGCTCGGCCTGGTCGACCAGATCGCCGCGCGCTTCAGGCGCAGGCCTGGCGCCTCGTCCCGGGCTGCTGCGCCCGTCGCGGTCGAGAACCCGGCGGAGTGAGCCCGATGATCCCCAACGATGCGGTGCTGACCAACACCCTGCTCTATCTCGACGGCGTCGAGGTCTCCTTCGACGGCTTCCGCGCCCTGCGCGGCCTGTCGCTGACCCTCGGCGCCGGCGAGATGTGCGCCATCATCGGCCCCAACGGCGCCGGCAAGACCACGATGATGGACGTCATCACCGGCAAGACCCGTCCCGACAAGGGCGACGTGCTGTTCCAGGGCTCGATCGACCTGACCAGGCTCGACGAGGCCGACATCGCCCAGCTCGGCATCGGCCGCAAGTTCCAGAAGCCGACCGTGTTCGAGAGCCAGACGGTGGAGGACAACATCCTGCTCGCCCTCAAGGGCGGGCGCGAGGTCTTCGCCAACCTGTTCTGGTCGCGCTCGGCAGCGGCCAGGGCCAAGATCGACGAGGTGCTGGACACCATCCGCCTCGACCATGTCCGCACCCGGCTCGCCGGCTCGCTGTCGCACGGCCAGAAGCAATGGCTGGAGATCGGCATGCTGCTGGCGCAGGACCCCAAGCTCCTGCTGGTCGACGAGCCCGCCGCAGGCATGACCGACGCGGAGACGGCGCAGACCGCCGTGCTCCTGAAGCGCATCGCCAAGGACCACTCGGTCGTGGTGGTCGAGCACGACATGGTGTTCGTCCGCGATCTCGACGTGCGCGTCACCTGCCTGCACGAAGGCGCGGTGCTGGCCTCCGGCACGCTCGACCAGGTCAGCGCCAACGAGCGCGTCGTCGAAGTCTATCTCGGGAGGTAGGGAGCACCATGCTGACGGTCACCGGCCTCGATCTCTACTATGGCGCGGCGCAGGCGCTGCGTTCGGTCTCGCTCAGCGCCGAGCCCGGCGAGGTCACCTGCATCCTCGGCCGCAACGGCGTCGGCAAGACCTCGCTGCTCCGGGCCCTGGTCGGCCACCAGCCGATCGCGCGCGGGCGGATCGAATGGGCCGGCGCCGAGATCAGCGCCCTCGCGCCGCACGAGCGTGCCCGCCGCGGCGTCGCCTATGTGCCGCAGGGCCGCGAGATCTTCCCGCTGCTGACGGTGAAGGAGAATCTCGAGACGGGTTATGCGCCGCTGAAGGCCCGCGACCGCGACATTCCCGAGGACGTGTTCTCGCTCTTCCCCGTGCTCAAGGACATGCTGCGCCGACGCGGCGGCGACCTCTCCGGCGGCCAGCAGCAGCAGCTCGCCATCGGCCGGGCCCTGGTGACGCGCCCCTCGCTGCTGGTCCTCGACGAGCCGACCGAGGGCATCCAGCCTTCGATCATCAAGGATATCGGCCGCGCCATCACGTATCTCAGGCAGAAGGGCACCATGGCGATCGTGCTGGTGGAGCAATATTTCGACTTCGCCCGCGAGCTTGCCGACCGCTTCTACGTCATGGACCGCGGCGAGATCGTCATGTCCGGCACCCGCGAGACCATGGACGAGGACGAGGTCCGCCGCCGCATGAGCGTGTGAGGCCGCCTTTCGAGGGCGTCCTGGAACAAGAAAGGCGGCCGAAGCCGCCTTTTCCATGTCCCTCGCGTCAAGCCCCTCAGGCCAGCTTGCCGGCCGCATGGGCGAGGATGGTGTAGACCTTGCCGCTGTCGGCGGTGAGATAGGTCCTGGCCATGGCGCCGCTGCGGTCCTCGCGATCGACCTCGGTGATCAAGCGCTCGAACTCGTCGATGTAACGATCGACGGTGTCGCGGAAATCCTCGTCGCGGCGATAGCGGCGGCGGATCTCCTCGAAGGTCTTCTGGCCCTGCAGCGTGTAGAGGCGGCGGTTGAAGACGTTGCGCTCGCCGCGGCGATAGCGCGCCCAGACTTCCTCGGCCGCTTCCGGCTCGATCATCCGGGCGATGTCGACCGACAGCGTGTCGAGCGAGGCGGGCTGCTCGGCGGGAGGCTCGGCCGGCTCCTCGGCGCCGGACTCCTCGTGCGAGGCGCGGGCGAGCACTTCGGAGAGCCAGCCGTTCTTGCGCCGCTCGCCATTGCCCGCCGGCGGGGCGGGCGGCGGGGCCGGGCGAGCCGCCGGAGGCTGCGGGGCCCGCTGCGGCTCGGGCTTGGCGGCCTGCTGCGGGGCCGGGGCCGGCGGAGCCGCGGGCTTGGCGGCGGCCGGGGGCGGGGCCGCCGGTCGGGCGGGCGCCGGCGGCTGCGGCGCGGGCTGGGGCGGCGCCGGCCGCGGGGCGGGGATGGCCGCTGGCGGCGGGGCCGGGCGCGCCGGCTCGGCGGCTCGGGCGCGCGGCGCCGGTTCCGGCGCGGCGATCGGACGCGTCAGGCTCGCCGGCAGCACGGCCTCGGGCAGGCGCGCCGGCTCGCTCCGGCGCGGCGCCTCGACCACGTCGTAGGTCCGGCCCGAGCGAGCCACGATGTCGGAGAGATCGTTCAGCGCCTGGATCTGCTCGGCCACGACACGGCGCATCGCCGCCGTCGATTCCGACGTCTCGCGCGGGATCTCGATCAGGCCGCGCTGCAGCTCGGCGCGCGTTGCTTCCAGCTCCTGCTGGATGGTCTTGGCCATGCCGCGCATCTCCTGCGCCGCCTCGGAGAACCGATCGGAGGCGTTGCCGAAGAGGTTGTTGACCTCGGCCACCGCCTGCTCGTAGGCGGCGCGCATCGACGAGGAGGTGCGCTCGCGCTCCTTGCCGGTGGTGGCGCGGATCAGCTCGAACTGCTCGGCGATGGCATGCGCCGTGGTGTTGGCGTTGTCGGCCAGCAACGTGCCGGCCTGCTTCGCCTTGGCCTCGGCATTGGCCAGCGTCTCCTCCACCGTCGAGGAGAAGGAGCGCAGCAGCGTCTCCATCGTCTCGGTCTTCGAGGTGATGGCGCCGACCAGGGATTCCAGCGCCGCCCGGCGCTCGTCGAGCGCCCGGTCGACGCGCGCCTGCGTCTGGTCGAGGGCCTGCGCCGCCTGCGAGAGCTGAGAGGCCTGCTGCTCCAGCCGGCCGGTGAGGGCGGTGACGTCGCCGAGCACCTCGCCCGAGATCTCGCGCAGCGTCGTCACCTGGTGGCCGACGCGGCTGGTCGCCGAGTTCGCCTGGTCGGCGAGGCCGTTCATGGTCGACTGGAAGGTTTCCAGCCGCTCGCTGAGGCCGCCCTCGATGCTCTCCAGCGACCGGGCGGAGCCGTCCAGCGTCTCGGTGAGCTTCTTGTTGGTGGTGCCGACCCGGTCGAGCAGCGAGCCGAGCTCGACGCGGATGCGGTCGTTCACCGAGCCGAGCTCGCCGACGGCGCGGCCGGCCCGCGTCTCGATCGCCGCTGCCAGCGTGTCGGAGGAGAGCTCCAGCGAGGCCGTGAGCTCCGCCCGCTTGTCGGCGAGCGCGGTGACGAGCTCGCCGCCCTTCTCGCTGATCACGGCGGCGATGCGCGTGCCACGCTCCTCCAGCGACTGCACCACCATCAGGCCGGCATCGGCCACCTCGTTGGTGATGGCGCTGCCGCGGGCCGAGATGGTCTGGACCAGGGCGTTGCCGCGCTCGTCCAGGATCTGCGCCAGCTCGTTGGAGCGGTTGCCCAGCACGGCATTGATCTCGGCGGCGCGGTTGCCGAGCGTGACGCCGACATCGGCGGAGAGGCGCGACAGCGTCGCATCCACCTCGGCGGCGTTCTGCATCAGGCTCTCGGAGACGGCCTGCACCTTCTCCTGCAGCGTCGCGGCGATCTGCGAGCCGCGGGCGTCGAGGGTCTGGGACACCTCGGTGAGGCGGCCGATGACGTTGTCCTCGAAATGCGCCACGCGCATGTCGAGGGTCTTGGCGACCTCGGTGGCGCGCGAGCCGAGCGTGCGGTTGATCTCGTCGACCTTGCCGGCCAGCGTGTCGGCGATGTGCGAGCTCTTGTCGTCGAACTGCGCGGCGATCTCGATCGCCTTCGACGACAGGGTGTTGGAGATCATCGAGCTCCTGCTGTCGAGCTGGTCGGCGAGCGTGGCCGACTGCTCGGCGATCCGGTCGGTCAGCTGCAGGCTCTTGCTGGTGAGCAGGCCGGTGATGTCGTCCGCCTTGGCCGAAATCGAGGCGGCGATGGCGGTCGAGCGGGCGTCGAGCAGCTCGGAGATCTCCTGCGCCTTGGTGTCGAGCGCCACGGTGACTTCCTTGCCGCCGTCGCCGAGCACGCGGGCCATCTCCAGCGTGCGTGCCGCCAGCGTCTCGTTGAGGGCGCGGGCGCGGGCGTCGAGGCCCTGGTCGATGCGGGTGATGCGCCCGTCCAGCGTGTCGGCGATCTCGGTCGTCTTGGTGGCGAAGCGGTCGTCGAAGGCGTGCAGCTTGTCGTCGAGCGTGTCGGCCATCTCCCGTGCCCGGGAGCCGAAATGCTGCTCGATGAAGTTGAGCTTGTCCTCGACCGTGTCGGCGATCTCGCGCGACTTGGAGCCGAAGCGCTGGTCGAACATCTGGAGCTTGTCGTCGAGCGTGTCGGCGACGTCCCGCGAGGTCGATCCGAAGCGCTCGTCGAAGGCCTGGAGCTTCTGGGCCATGCTCTCGGCGATCTCGCGCGACTTGCCGTCGAAGCGGGCGTCGAAGTCCTGCAGCGCCCCGCCCAGCGTGTCGGCGATGTCGCGCGAGCGCGAGCCGAAGCGGTCGTCGAAGGCCTGCAGCTTCTCCTCCAGGGTCTGGGCGATCTCGCGCGACTTGACGCTGTAGCGCTGATCGAAGCCCTGCAGCTTCTCCTCCAGGCTCTCGGCGACCTGGCGAGCGGTCAGGCCGACACGCCCGTCGAACCCCTGCAGCATGCCCTCGAGCGCCTCGGCGATCTCCTCGGCCTTGGCGCCGGCGCGCTGGTCGAAGCCTGCCAGCTTCTCGTCGAGCGCGTTGGCGATGTCGCGCGAGCGCGTGGCCACGCGCACGTCGAAGCTGCGCAGCTTGTGGTCGAGGGCCTCGGTGACCTCGCGCGACCTGGTGCCGAAGCGCTCGTCGAAGCCGCCGAGCTTCTCGTCGAGGGCGTCGCCGATCTCACGCGACCTGGTGCCGAAGCGCTCGTCGAAGCCGCCGAGCTTCTCGTCGAGGGCGTCGCCGATCTCACGCGACCTCGTGCCGACGCGTTCGTCGAAGCCGCTGAGCTTCTCGTCGAGGGTGTCGGCGATCTCGCGCGACCGGGTGCCGACGCGCTCGTCGAAGCCGCTGAGCCTCTCGTCGAGGGCGTCCACGATCTCGCGCGACCGGGTGCCGACGCGCTCGTCGAAGCCGCTGAGCTTCTCGTCGAGGGTGTCGGCGATCTCGCGCGACCGGGTGCCGACCCGCTCGTCGAACCCGTTCAGCTTCTCGTCGAGGGACTCCACCATCTCGCGCGACTTGCTGCCGAAGCCGGTGAGCCTCTCGTCGAGAGCGTCCACGATCTCCCGCGAGCGCGACCCGACGCTCTCCTCCAGGCGCTGCAGCTTCTCCTCGAGCGTGTCGGCGACATCGCGCGACTTGGAGCCGAAGCTCTGATCGAAGCTGAAGAGCTTGCCCTCCAGCGTGTCGGTGGCGGTGGAGATCTGGTTGTCGATGCGGTCGACCAGAGCGCTGCCGTGCACGCGGATCGTGCTCTCGAACCCGAGCAGGCGCTGGGCGATATCCTCGCTCAGCGAGCGGGTATCCTCGCCGATGCGGCCGGCGAGGGCGGTGGCGCGCACGTCGACCACCTCTTCCAGGGCGGCGATGCGAGCGTCCAGCGCCTTGGTGGCGCTCTCGACGCGGCTCGCCAGCGCCGTCTCGAAGGCGCGCAGCTGGTCGTCCAGCGTCGACTGCACCGAGCCGGCGTCCGCCTGGAAGCGGCTTTCGAAGGCGCTGAGGCGGTCGGAGATCACGCTCTGCACCACGTCGGTGTTCGCCGCCACATGCGCCTCGAAGGTGGCGAGGCGGGTGTCGAGCGCCTCCTGCAGCGCCCCGGTGCCGCTGGCGAAGCTGGTCTCGAAGGTGCCGAAGCGCTGGTCGAAGGCCGACTGCACCTGCGTCGCATTGCCGGTGAAGCGTTCCTCGAAGGACGAGAGGCGCTGGTCGAGCGCCGACTGGACGCCGCCGACATTGTCGGCGAAGCGCGTCTCGAAGGTGGCGAGATTCTGCTCGATGCCGCTATGGGCCGTGGCCGAGACCGCGGCGAAGCGGGTCTCGAAGGCGCCCAGGCGCTGCTCGAGCGTGGCGTTGGCTGCGGTCACGTTGTCGGCGAAGCGCTGCTCGAACGAGCCGAAGCGCTGGTCGAGGCTGCCCTGGGTCTGGGCGGAGAGCCGGGCCAGGCTCTGCTCGAAGGAGCCGAGGCGCTCGTCGAGTGCGCCCTGCGTCGCCGTCGACATCGCCGAGAAGCGTTCCTCGAAGGCGCCGAGGCGCTGGTCGAGCTCGGCCTGGACGGAGCCGGAAGCGGCCGTGAAGCGCTCTTCGAAGGCGCCGAGGCGCTGGTCGATATTGGCATGCACCACCGCCGCCTTGCCGGCGATGGTCTCGTCGAAGCCGGCGAGGCTCGCTTCGATGGCCCCGCGCACGGCTTCGGCCCGCTTGGCGCTGCGGCCCTCGATCGTCGACAGCAGCCCGTCCAGCTTGGCGTGCAGCTCGTTGGCGGTCTCGGCGCTGCCCTGGCGATGGGCTTCCAGCCGGTCGGCCATGGTCTTGGCCAGGGCCTCGGTCTGGGCGTCGACCGTGGTCTCGAGCCGGAGCACGCCGGTGTTGATCTGCGTCACCGCGGCCTGGCTGCGCTCCTCGATCACCTTGCCGAGCGCTTCGCCCGACGAGGACAGGGAATTGGCGGCCTCGCGGCCGGCCTGGGCCAGCAGGCCGGCGAGCCCGTGGCCCTCCTTGACGAAGACCGTGCCGATGATCTCGGAGGCGGCCGCAACCGCGGCCTGCGTGTCGGCGGTGCGCGCCTCGATGGCGGCGACCACCGACTGGCCGGTCTCCGACAGGCGCCGGTCGATGTCGCCGCCGCTGACCACGATGGTCTCGTGGATGCGGTCGCTGGTGGCGGCGAGGCGGTCGGCGAGGTCGCCGCCGCGGGTGGTGATGATCTCGGCGATGCGCGTCGCCGTATCGTCCAGCTTGCCGGTGACGTTGGCGCCGCGGGTCTGCAGCTCGGCCAGCACGGCGTCGCCCGTCGCCCTCAGAGTGTTGTTGACCTCGGCGACGCTGGAGGCGATCTGCTCGACCATGTTCGAGCCGGTCTCGCGGATCGAGTTCGTCACCAGCTCCGAGCCTTCGCCGAAGGCCTGGGTCAAGGACTCCCCGGTGCGGATCAGCGTCTCGTTGACGTCGGTGCCGCGCTGGGTGATCTCGTCGACGATCCTCTGGCTGTTCTGGGTCAGGGCCTCGTTCAGGGCCCGGGCCCGCTCCGACATCGTGCCGCTGAGCTCGTTGGCCCGGGCGGCGAAGGTCTCGTTGACGAGGTCGGAGGTCGCCGCCAGACGGTTGGTGACTTCGTCGGCGCGCTGGTTGAGCGTATCGGTGACCAGGCCGGACGCGGAGGAGAGCGTCCGGTTGACATCCTCAGCCGTGGTGGTCATGCGCTCGATCAGGGCCGAGCCGCGCTGGCCCATCGCCTCGACCATCTCGCTGCCGACCTTGCCGAGCTCGCCGGTGATCTCGCGTCCCTGGTCGCCGAAGGAGCGCATCACCTGGGCGCCGGCGTCGGCGACCTCGGTCGTGATCCGGCCGGCGACGTCGCCCAGCGACTGGGTCAGGCCCTCGTGAGCCACCACGATGGCCGAGCGGACGCGGTCGGCATTGTTGACGATCGCCTCGCGCTGCGCCGTGAGGTCCTCGACGATGGAGCGGATGCGCAGCTCGTTCTCCGAATAGGAGCGCTCGAGCAGCGACACCTCGTTGTGCACCATGATCTCCAGCTCGCTGGCGCGGGCGAGGGCGCGGTCGATGCCGTCGCCCATGGCCGCGACCTCGCGACGGATGGCCTGGCCGACGGAGACGACGCCGTCGGCCGCCACGTTCTCCGGTTCGGCGAGACGGAAGGCGACCTGCGTCATCGAGCGCGCGGCATAGCGCATCTCCTGCGCGCGCCAGATCATCGAGGCCATGATCAGGAAGAACACCGGCGGCAGCACCACCGCGACGAAGCCGGCGATCAGGGCCGGATTGGCCCGATAGGTGGCGATGCTGGCCAGGGCGGCCGGCGCCAGGTCGAACAGCGCCAGCAAGGCAGCAGCGCCGCCCGCCAGCCAGAGCAGCCCGACCAGCGCGGCCACGATATAGGGCGTGCGCGGCGGCTTGCGCTGCAGGGCATAGAGCAGCTGGCCGACGCTCTCGCGGTCGTCGTTGGCCGGCGTGCGGCGGGAGCCGAAGCCGGAGGCGGGACGCTCCTCGTCGCGAGGCGGCGGATCTTCGGTCGGCTGGCGGGGCACGGCGGTTTCGAGCGTGAAGCCTTCGTCGACATTGGGGAGGCTCGGTCGGGCGTCCGCATCCGCCTGCTCGGGTGTCGACGTTTCGAGGTTGAGAGCCTCCTCGATCGCGGACAGGGCCGCGTCCGCCGGGTCCTGCGCCTTCGACTTGTTCGCCATCACTTGCCTCACGCTACTCGTTCGCAGCCGTCCGCGCTCTCTTGCACCCGACGCGGTCCGGCGGCTGTACTGTCCGCATCGCCTCGGCCGAAGCGACACGCGACGTCCCCCGGGGCCGGCCGGCCTCGGGGCAGGAATGCCGCAGGAAAATGGTACAGGCCCGCAGTCGGAATGGAAACCGGCTCGCGCCGCTTTCCCTCAGCTATCGTTAACGCCTTGTTTACCATGCTGAAAGCCGCGCAGAATACGGTTTTTTTGCGGTTTTTCCTTCGATTCGGCGCTTTGACGGGGCGTCAACCATGATGCAGGCTTGTTTGCCGGCTGGCTCTGGCCTTCACGATTGGCTGAGCGGCCGGGCCATAGGGTCGGGCTGCGGAAGGTAGAGAATCGTGCCGGAGCGGACGGGCGGGGAGGCGGGGCGCCATGGAGAGGATCGTGCCGGACGATATCGGTTGCAACGAGGATGTCGTCCTCGACGCCGGCCATCTCGCACGCCAGACCTTCGGCGATGCCGCCCTCGAACGCGAGCTGCTCGTCCTGTTCTCCGGCCAGTCCGCCGCGCTCGCGGCCCGGATCGTCGCGGGCGAGGCGCCGGAGCGGCGCATGGCGGCCCATACGCTGAAGGGATCGGCCCGCGCCGTCGGCGCCTGGGCGCTGGCGGCGGCGGCCGCGGCGGTCGAGGCGGGGGACGGCGGGCCGGAGCGGCTCGAGGCGGAGCTCGCCCGCGCGCAGGCGGCGATCCGCGACCGCCTGGCGCAGGATGCCGGATGACCCAAGCAGCTCTTGCGGCTTCGGCCACGACCTGATCTTGCATTTTCCATGCAAGGTCGGTGCGGCTCAGGCTTGATCGCCGCGACGCGCTGGATCGGCGCGCGGCCACTCTGTATAGACCGGCTCCAAGCGGGACATCGTGGGGGACTGTGGCTCCGGGCCGGATCGGGAGCGCCCCCTTGGAGAGGACGAGGGTCATCAATGCCGACGATCACCTTTAAGGACCATCAGGGAGCTGCGCGCACGGTCGAGGCCGAGAACGGCGCGACCGTGATGGAGACCGCGATCCGCAACGCCATTCCCGGCATCCTGGCCGAATGCGGCGGCGCCTGCGCCTGCGCCACCTGCCACGTCTATGTCGATCCGGCCTTCATGCCCATCGTCGGCGAGCCGGAGCCGATGGAGGAGGACATGCTCGACTTCGCCTACGACGTCCGGCCGAACTCGCGCCTCTCCTGCCAGATCCGGGTGCGTGACGCCCTCGACGGGCTGATCGTCACCACGCCGGAGAAGCAGGCATGACCATGCGGCTCTCGGTGCGGGTCGAGCGCTGGCCGATCGCCGGCGCCTTCACCATTGCGCGCGGCACCCGCACCGAGGCCGTGGTCGTCGTAGCCCGAATCGAGGACGGCGATGGGGCCGGGCAGGGCGAATGCGTGCCCTATGCCCGTTACGGCGAGAGCGTGGAGGGCGTCGTCGCGGCGATCGAGGCCATGGCGGAGCCGCTCGCCGCCGGGCTCGACCGCGCGGCGCTGCAGGCGGCCATGCCGGCGGGCGCGGCGCGCAACGCGCTCGACTGTGCCCTGTGGGACCTGGAGGCCAAGCGCAGCGGCCGGCCGGCCTGGCAGCTCGCCGGCCTGCCCGAGCCCGGCCCGCTGACCACCGCCTACACCCTGTCGCTGGGCGAGCCCGCCGCCATGGGCGAGGCCGCCGCCCGGGCGGCGCATCGCCCGCTCCTCAAGGTCAAGCTCGGCACCGCGGACGACGCCACGCGCATCGCCGCGGTCCGGGCCGCCGCGCCGGGCGCCCGGCTCATCGTCGATGCCAACGAGGGCTGGCGCGCCGCCGACCTGGAGCGCAACCTCACCGCCTGCGCCGAGGCCGGCGTCGTGCTGATCGAGCAGCCGCTGCCGGCCGCGGACGATGCGGCGCTGGCGCAGGTGAGGCGGCCGGTGCCGATCTGCGCCGACGAATCCCTGCACGATCGCGCCTCGCTGGCCGGCCTGGCCGGGCGCTACGACGCCATCAACATCAAGCTCGACAAGGCCGGCGGACTCACCGAGGCGCTGGCGCTGGCGGAGGCGGCGCAGGCCGTCGGCCTCGACCTGATGGTGGGCTGCATGGTCGGCACCTCCCTGGCGATGGCGCCGGCCCTGCTGCTGGCCCAGCGCGCCGCGGTCGTCGACCTCGACGGTCCGCTGCTGCTGGCCCGCGACCGCGAGCCGGGCCTGCGCTACGAAGGCAGCACGGTGTTCCCGCCACAGCCGGAGCTCTGGGGGTAGGACGGTCCCCGGACGGCTTCGCTCAGGCCGCTCCCCGCCGCTCCATCGACCAGGCCGCCGCCGTCAGGGCCAGCCCGATCGCCGAGACGCCCGCCATGGCGAAATAGCCGTGCGGGCCGAGGCTGCCATAGAGGACGCCGGCCAGCGCCGTGCCGCCGGCGAGGCCCGCGCCGACCACCGCGGCGACGATACCCTGGCGCGTCGCGCGGTCGCCGCCGAAGCGGTTGAGCCAGCCCATCGTGCCGAGATGCACGGCGGCGAAGGTGAGCGCGTGCATGGCCTGCAGCGCCCCGATCGTCAGGCCGGAGCCGGGATCGAACCCCATCAGCACCCAGCGCAGCAGGCCGACCGCGCCGCCGATCGCCACCATCGCATAGGGGCCGAGGCGACCGGCGGCATTGCCCCCCAGCAGGAACAGCGCCGTCTCGGTGATGGTGCCGATCGCCCACAACCCGCCGATCTCGCTGCTGGAGAAGCCCCTCTGCTGCCAGATCAGGGTGGCGAAGCTGTAGAGCAGGGAATGCGCGCCTTGCAGGCAAGCGCTGGCGGCGATGAAGAGGGCGAAGAGCGCACGCGGCGGCGCGTCGCCCCGTTCGGGCCTGACGGCATCGGCGCGGATCGTCCCGCGGTCGTCGGGCAGGGCGAGGCCGAACAGCGCCGTGAGCGCCGCCAGGATCGCCATGATCGGCGGGATCGTCTCGGCCGGCAGCACCGTGAGCGCCTTGCCCATCGTGATGGCCGTGAGCAGCCAGAACAGCGAGCCCCATTGCCGGATGCGGCCATAGTCGTGGCCGTGCTGGACGACGCCGTCGAGCACGATGGTGTCGAGCAGCGGCGTGGTCGGCGCCAGGAAGGTCGAGGCGACGGTCAGCATCAGCGCCAGCGACCAGAATTCCGGCATGAAGGGCAGGCCGGCATAGCCGAAGGCCATGCCGCAGACCATCATCAGGAAGGTGCGGCGCGGGCCGAGGCGCCCGTCGCCGATGCGGGCGAACGGCGCCGAGGCGAAGACGCGCATCAGCATCGGGATGGCGAGCAGCAGGCCGATCTCGCGGGCGTCGTAGCCGCGGTGCGCCAGCCAGATCGGGAAGAAGGGCAGGTAGACGCCCTGCCCGGACAGCAGCAGCGCATAGGTCGCGCTCGTCGTCCAGGCGGCGCGGCGGGACGCGTGGCGGTCGATGGGGGCCGAGAGGGTCATCGGAGGCGGGACGACGCGGAACGCAGGGTTTGGCGAGCAACGGCTTCCGGGTCATAGTCCCGGAAATCGGATCGCCGCCGTGCGATTCGACATAGATGTGAATACGCCCGCAACGGCAGCCATTTCAAGCGAAGCGGCACCGGGCGGCCTCGGAAAGCTGCGAAAAAACAAAAGCATGGGACGAGCATCGAACGCCGTGCCGCCGAGGCGGACCTCGAGACCGGGCAGGATGGCCGAGCTCGCCCCGCGGGCGGCTGTCGGACATCTCGCCCAGCCCGCCACCAGCGCCTGACGAGCCCCGCCATGTCGACGCCTCCGGCCCCCCTCATCAGCGACGCGGACTACGCGGCCATCGAAGCCGCGGTGATGGAGACCGCGCGCGGGCGCTGGTTCCTCGCCGAATATGCCCAGCGCAACCGCAATGCCGACACGACGGCGGTGCTCGATGCCGTCCGCCGGCTGGAGCAGGCGGTCGAGGGCGGGCGCGAGACGGGGCAGGCCGAGCGCCTGCGCTTCGACCTGATCGACATGGCCGGCGCCATCGCGCGCACCAAGGCCGAGATCGCCGCGATCAAGCCGGAGGGCGAGGGCGGGCGCATCGGCGAGGCCACCAACGAGCTCGACGCCATCGTCCGGTCGACCGAGACGGCGACGGGCGACATCCTGGCGGCGGCCGAGCACCTGCAGGAGGTGGCCTGGACCATGCGCGAAGCCGGCGTGGAGACGGCGGCCTGCGAGATCATCGACCAGCGCGCCACCGACATCTATACCGCCTGCTCCTTCCAGGACATCACCGGCCAGCGCATCCGCAAGGTGATCCAGGTGCTGCGCTATCTGGAGGACCGGCTCAACGCCATGATCGTCATCTGGGGCGCCGGCGAGCCGCCGCCTCCGCCGCTCGACCTGCGCGGCAGCAAGGACGCCTTCCTCAGCGGTCCGGCTCTGCCCGGCCAGGGCATGGAGCAGAGCGACGTCGACGCCATCTGGGCGGAAGAGGCGCCGGCCGAGCCGCCGCCCCTGAAGATGGAGACGGTGCTGCGGCCGCTGCCGCTTGCGCCGCCGGTCCCGGCGTCCGAGCCGATGCCCGTGTCCCGGGCCGCCCAGCCCGCCGCCGGCTCGCCCTTCACGCCGCCGATGCGGCCGCGGCCGCCGGCCCGGTCGACGCCGGAGGAGGGCGCCGGCGAGGAGGCGCCCCGGCGCGCGCCGGCACGGCCGGTGACGCTCGCCGACATCGAGGCGCTGCCCTTCGAGGAGAGAGCGGCGCTGTTCAGCTGATGCAGGGCCGGCGCCGCGGCAGGATCGCCCGCCTCAGATCCTGGACGAGGCCCAGGTGACGATCTCGCGCAGCACGGTCTGCATCGCCTGGTCGAGCGCGGCGCTCGCCTGCGGGCCGGTGACGCCGGCCGGCACCGAGGCGCTGAAGACCTGGGCGGCGACGATGCGGCCGGTGCTCTCGCTGACGATCTTGGCGGAGATGGCGACGACGGCCGTGGCCGCGCCGCCGGCCTGGATCTCGAAATCGCGGATGTCCGCCACCAGCGTCGCATCCGGCGTGAGCTTGTCGGAGGGCCGGCCGACCGAGCCGATGCGGTCCGCATTCTCGAAGGTCTGGATCAGGCGCGCCTGCACCAGGTTCGGCAGGCGGTCGGACCATTGCGCGGCGGGCAGATAGCTCACCTGCCCGTCGCCGCTGCGCACCAGGATGCGGTCGCTGTCGAGCGCCTGCAGGGCGGTGGGCTCGGCGATCACCAGCTGAGCCCGGCCGGGCCGGGCCGGCTTGACCATGTCGGGCGCCCTGAGGTCGAAGGTCTGGGGCGGAGCGGAGAGGCTGCCGCAGCCGGCGAGCAGCCCGGCCGCCAGCAGCGGCCAGGCCAGGCGCGAAGGCCGGAACCCGGCGGCCGGCCTACGGAGGAAACCGAGACGAAAACGCAACGCGGCCGGCATCCTCATTGTCCCTTGTAGTCGGGAATGGTCGACTTCGGACCCAGCAGCAATTGCTGCGGGTTGCGCTGCAGGCTGTTGAGCGTGCGCTGGATGTCGCGCAGCGTCTTCTGCCCGTCGGTGGCGAGCTCGCGCACGTCGCGCAGGCCGGCGCCGCTGAACTGGTTGAGGTTCTTCGACAGCTCCTGGGTGCGGGAGTCGAGGTTCTGCGCCAGCGTCCGGATCGAGCGCGCGGTCTCGGTGATCTCGGCGAACATGCCCTTGCCTTCGGGGCTGCTGGTCATGGTCTCGATGTTCTTCAGCACCACGTCCAGCCGGTCGGCGGTGGCGTTCAGCTTCCGGCCGACATCGCTGGCATCGTTGATGAAGCCCTGCACCTTCTGGGTGGAATCGCCGAGCGTCTGGGCGAACTTATCGACATTGGTCAAGACCCGGTCGACCTTGGGGCCGTCGATCGCCGAGGCCACCCGGTTGATGCTGTCGAAGGTGGCGGCGAGCTTCGGCGTCATGGCGGCGAGGTCGGCCGAGAGCTTGCGCGTATCCTTGAGGACGCCGTCGATCTCGGCGGAATTGTCGCCGATGACGGCGGCGAACTTGTTGATGTTGTCGACGGCCTGGCCGACCTTGGCGCTGTCGACGGCGCCCACGACCTTGTCGACATTGGTCAGGACCCGGTCGACCTTGGCGCTGTCGATCGCCGCGACCACCCGGTTGATGTTGTCGAAGGCGGTGGCGAGCTTCGGCGTCATGCCGGCGAGGTCGGCCGAGAGCTTGCGCGTATCCTTGAGGACGCCGTCGATCTCGGCGGAATTGTCGCCGATGACGGCGGCGAACTTGTCGATATTGTCGACGGTCCGGCCGATCTTGGCGCCGTCGATGGCACCCACGACCTTGTTGATCGAATCCAGCCCCGCCTCCAGCTTCGGCGCCATCGTGTTGAGCTTGGCGGCCACGCCGGCGGCGTCGGTGGCGAACGCGGTGATCTGGCCCTTCGAATCCGCCAGCGCCTGGGTGAAGGCCTCGACATTGGCGATGGCGGCCTGCGCCTTGGCGGCGTCGAAGGCCTGCGCGAAGGTCTTCAACTGGTCGGAGGCGGCGGTGACGTTGCCGACGATGCGGTCGATCTTGGCGGGGTCGACCGCCTTGATCAGGGCCTGGAGATCGCCGCTCATGGTGTTGAGGCTGTCGGCGAGCTCGCCGATGCGCTTGGCTGCGTCCCCGGTGGTCTGCAGGAAGCCGGTGATCGCGCCGGAATTGCTGGCGAGCGCCTGGGTGAAGGTGCGGACATTGCCGACCGTGGCCGTGAGGTCGCCCTCGTTCTTGCGGATGAACTCGTCGATGCGGGTCAGCGTCTGCGCCGCCTGGGTCACCGTGTCGCGCGCGCCGTCGACGAGATTCTGCAGCTCCGAGCGCTCGGCATAGATGGTGGCGAATTCCTGGTCCGGCGGCGGCTCCAGAGGCGGGGCGTTGGAGGAGCCGCCATAGAGCTGGATATAGGCGCCGCCGGTGAGGCCCTGGAACTCCATGCGCGCCCTTGTGTCGACCTTGACCGGGGTGCTCTCCTTCACCGTGATCCGGCCGACGACGCGCGAGGGGTCGTCCGGCATCAGGTCGAGCGAGTCGACCTGGCCGACGCGGATGCCGTTGAACAGCACGCTCGAGCCGACGGTGAGGCCGCTGATCGAGCCGGAGAACACCACCTGGTAATGGTTGGCCTTGGTGTTGTCGGCCAGCCGCGCGAACCACACGACGAAGCCGAGCGCCGCGGCGATCACCGCCAAGGTGAACAGGCCGATCAGGGCGTTGTTGGCGCGCGTCTCCAAGGCTCAGTCCTTCGCGCTGCCGAGCGCCGCACGCGCCCGCGGGCCGTGGAAATAGGCCTGGAGCCAGGGATCGTGGGAGGCGAGCATGGTTTCCATCGTGCCTTCGGCTATGACGCGGCCTCCTCCGACCGCCGCGATCCGATCGCAGATGGTGTGCAGGCTGTCGAGATCATGCGTCACCATATAGACGGTAAAGCCGAGTGTCTGTCGCAAGGTTGCAATAAGCTCGTCGAATTCCCCGGCGCCGATCGGGTCGAGGCCGGCGGTCGGCTCGTCGAGGAAGACGAGGTCGGGATCGAGCGCCAGCGCCCGCGCCAGGCTGGCGCGCTTGATCATGCCGCCCGACAGTTCCGAGGGGAACTTGTCGGCGGCGTCGGGCTTGAGGCCGACCAGGGCGATCTTGAGCATCGCCATCTCGTCGAGCAGGCGTGGCGACAGCTCCAGATATTCGCGCATCGGCACCTGGACGTTCTGCTTCACCGTCAGCGAGGAGAACAGGGCGCCCTGCTGGAACAGCACGCCCCAGCGCCGGGCGATCTCCTGGCGCCGGCGGGCGTCGAGCTCGAAATAATCCTCGCCGAACACCTCGATGGTGCCGCCGAGCAACGGCGCCAGCCCGATGATGGTGCGCATCAGCACCGACTTGCCGGTGCCGGAGGCGCCGACCACGCCGAGCACCTCGCCGCGATAGACGTCGAGGTCGAGGCCGTTCAGGATCAGCGGGCCGCCGAAGCCGACCTTGACGCCACGCGCCGAGATCACCGTCTCGCGATTGGCTCTGACGGGAGCGGCCATCAGTATTTCAGCGCCGCGAACAGCATGGCGAACAGGCCGTCGACCACGATCACCGTGAAGATCGACTTGACCACCGAGGCCGTGGTCTGCCGGCCGAGCGATTCGGCCGAGCCCTTCACCTTCAGGCCCTCGATGCAGCCGATCAGGCCGATCATCAGCGCCATGGCCGGCGCCTTGATCAGGCCGACGAAGAAGGTGTTGAGGCCGATGGCGTCGCGCAGCCGGTCGAGGAAGGAGGCGGGCGTGATGCCGCCATAGCCCCAGGCCACCAGCCCGCCGCCGAAGATGCCGGCCATGGAGGCGATGAAGGTGAGAAGCGGCAGGCCGAGCACCAGCGCGATGATGCGGGGCAGGACCAGCACCTCCATCGGATCCAGGCCCATGACGCGCATGGCGTCGATCTCCTCGCGCATCTTCATCGAGCCGAGCTCGGCGGTGATGGCCGAGCCCGACCGCCCGGCGACCATGATCGAGGCGAGCAGCAGCCCGACCTCGCGCAGCATCAGGATGCCGAGCAGGTCGACCACGAACAGCGTGGCGCCGAAGCGCTCGAGCTGGAAGATGGTCTGCTGGGCGACGATGGCGCCGACCAGGAAGGTGATCAGGGCGATGATCGGCACGCCCCGCAGCACCATCAGCTCCATCTGGGTGATGATCGCCGGGCCGCGAAGCCGCGCCCGGCCGATGAAGAGCCGGCCGATGGTGACGACCAGCTCGCCCATGAAGGCGTTGAGGTTGACGATGTCGGCGCCGACCCCGCGGATCACCAGGCCGATGTCGACGAGCAGCTCGATGAAGGCGTTGTGGTGCGGCCGGGCGGGCAGCGGCTCGTGCGCCTTGGCGGTGACCTCGTCGATCAGGAGCCGCTGCGCCTTG
Source organism: Labrys wisconsinensis (assembly GCF_030814995.1). Classification (GTDB taxonomy): domain Bacteria; phylum Pseudomonadota; class Alphaproteobacteria; order Rhizobiales; family Labraceae; genus Labrys; species Labrys wisconsinensis. The sequence continues at coordinate 167,239 of NZ_JAUSVX010000014.1, forward strand.
TCGGCCGTCCTCAGCTCGACCTCGCTTCCGGCGCCGGCGAGCCGTTCGCGCACCTCGCCCAGCAGCTTGGCGCCGAGCGTGTCGAGCCGCGTGACGCCGCTGATGTCCATGTCGACCCGCGCGGCGCCCTTGGCCTTGCCCGCGATCTCTCCGGTGAGCTCCTCCAGCCGGCCGGCCTCGCGCGCGACCCACTCGCCGCTGGCGCGCAGGCGCAGCGTCGAGCCTTCGCTCGCCAGGCTGAGGTCGGTCTCCTCGCTCATGCGACCCTTTCGTCCCTTGCCGCCCCGGCTCGCCCGGGCTCGCCTCTTGCGGCGGCATCATGGTCAGTCATACTGCTCCGATCCAAAAAAGCGAGTGCGCAGGACGTCGTCACCCCCCATGCAGATCGAAAAGCCTTACTTGATGTTCATCGGCGACGTTCACGACCAGCTCGCCGCCAAGACCGCCGCCGGCATCGTCGACTGGCGGCGCGACTGGTGCGTCGGCCAGCTGCGCCTGCCCGGCTGCAAGGCCGACCTCGGGCTGGAGGACATCGGCATCGAGGAGGGCAGGGCCCGCGGCGCCCGGACCATGGTCGTCGGCGTGGTCAATGCCGGCGGCGTGCTGCCGGAGCATTGGGTGCGCTCGATCGTCGAGGCGCTCGAGGCCGGGATGGACATCGCCTCCGGCCTGCACAAGCGCCTGGAGGATGTGCCCGAGATCGCCGAGGCGGCCCGCCGGCACGGCCGCCAGCTCCATGATGTCCGCATCCCTTCGCAGACCTTCGCCACCGGCAAGGGCACCAAGCGCTCGGGCATGCGCCTGCTCGCCGTGGGCACGGACTGTTCGGTCGGCAAGAAATACACCGCGCTGGCACTGGAGAAGGAGATGCGGGCGCAGGGCTTCGACGCCGACTTCCGCGCCACCGGCCAGACCGGCATCTTCATCTCCGGGCGCGGGGTCGCGGTCGACGCCGTCGTGGCGGACTTCATCTCCGGCGCGGCGGAATGGCTGACGCCCGACGCCGCGCCCGACCATTGGGACGTGGTGGAAGGGCAGGGCAGCCTGTTCCACCCCTCCTTCGCCGGCGTGACGCTCGGCCTGCTGCACGGCTCGCAGCCCGATGCCTTCGTCGTCTGCCACGAGCCGACGCGCAAGACCATGCGCGGCGTCGCCCATCCCCTGCCGACCATTCGCCAGGTGATCGACCTCACGGTGGCCTGCGGCCGGCTGACCAATCCGCGCATCCAGTGCGTCGGCATCTGCGTCAACACCCAGGCGCTGGGCGAGGCCGAGGCGAAGGCCTATCTCGCCGAGATCGCCGCCGCCGAGGGCCTGCCGGCGACCGATCCGGTCCGCTTCGGCACGGCCGAGATCGTCAGGCGGCTGAAGGCGGTGTTCGGCTGAGGTGTCGTGGCGCGCCGGGCAGGAGCCGGCACGCCGCGTGCAGAAGGGCACAGCGTCCGGGTGAGAGAAGGGCTACGACGAGGCAAGTTCATCCCATTGCGGGGGCCGGCATGCTGCAGCACCTCAAGCTCGGGTTCGGTGTTCTCGTGCTGCTCTGCGCCCTGGCGTCGCCGGCCTCCGCCGCCAGGCTCGCCCTGGTCATCGGCAACGACGACTACGTCTCGGTGACCCGGCTCGAGCGAGCGGTGGCCGACAGCCAGGCCCTGCGCACGGCCCTGGAGAAGCTCGGCTTCAACGTGACGCTCGCCGACAATCTCGACTTCAAGGCCATGACCCGCACCATCGCGGAGTTCGAAGCGAAGATCGCTCCCGGCGACGAGGTCGTGTTCGAGTTCTCCGGCCACGGCGTCGCCATCGACGGGCGCAACTACCTCCTGCCCGTCGACGTCGAGCAGCCGCAGGCCGGCGGCGAGGCCGAGATCAAGAGCTTCGGGCGCGATGCCGGCCAGCTCGTCGATGATCTCAGGGCCAAGGGGCCGAAGCTGGTCTTCGCCATCCTGGATGCCTGCCGCGACAATCCGTTCCAGAGCGCCAGCCGGTCGATCGGCTCCTCGCGCGGCCTGGCGCGGATGGACCCGGACCCCGGCGCCTTCATCCTGTTCTCCGCCGGCCCGGGCGAGGAGGCTCTGGACCGGCTGGGCACCGGCGACAAGGAGGCGACCTCGGTCTTCACCCGCGTCCTGCTCAAATATCTCGACATGCCCGGCATCACCCTGCAGAAGCTGGCCAAGCTGACCCAGGGCGAGGTGAGCCGGCTGGCGGGCACCGTCGGCCACACCCAGTTCCCCGACTATTTCGACCGCACTGTGGACGAGCCGAGCCTCTCGGTCGCGGTCTGCACCGCCAGCCCCGCCAACGCCTATGTCGGCACCTGGGGCAATACCGATCCGCAGTCCGGGGTCGATCGCACCATCGTCATCCGCCAGAGCTGCCAGTCCGGCCGCACGCTCTACACGTTCGAGGAGAGCTGGGCCTGCCGGCAGCAACAGCAGCCGTGCCACCTCGGCACGCGCCCGGCCCGGCTCATCGAGAAGACCGGCGAGCTCGTGGTCGACGGCGTGATGAAGGATACGATCACCACGTTCAAGCTGAAGCTCTCCGGCCCGGACGCCATGAAGGTCGACATCGTCTCCGTGTTCACCGACGACAGCGGCCGCGACCCGCGCAAGGCCTCCCACGACTATGTCCGCCGGCCGGAAGGAGCCGTGGCCACCGCCGGGCCGGCTCCGGCTCCGGCCCCGCCGACGCCCAGCGTAGCCGCCGCTCCCGTCTCCGCGCCGCCGGTGCCGAGCGTCCCCGCCGCTCCCGTTTCCGCGCCGCAGCCTGCGCCGACGCCGCGCCTGGCCGACGCCGTGCAGACCCCGGCCGCCCAGGTCGCGACAGCGGTCGCGCCGGTCGTCGGATGCGACCGCTCGCATCTGGCGGGCCTGTGGCGCAATGCCGACCCGCATGCCCGCTCGATCGTGCGCCTCCTGATCACCAGCCAATGCGACGGCGGCCGGCCGAGCTACAGCGTCGAGGCCTGGGGCGCCTGCCGTCCCGTCGCCTGCGACTGGGGCATGGCGCCGGGGGTCTACGACGTGCCGAGCGGCCAGCTCAACATTCGCCACGTCTCGCCTTTCGCCGTCAGCACGCTCAACCTGCGTCCGGCCGGCGGCGACGCGCTCGACCTCACCCGGTCCACGGTGTTCGTCGACAGGAGCGGCCGCTCGCCCTTCTCCAGCGACGACGTGCTGGTCCGGGCGGCGAACTGAGCGCGGCAGCCGAAGGCCGCCGCGCCCGGATCGTCAGCCCTTCAAGGGCATCCGCACCACCGTGAGCAGCTCGGTCGGCGGCGTCTCCCTGGGATCGTTGAGGTATTCCTCGAAGCAGGGCGCATCGCCGGGCTCCTGGCCCGAGGTCGGCAGCCAGGTGCGATAGAGCCAGGCATAGGCGACGTCGAGGTCGGTATAGGGGCCCTTGTGGGTGAGACAGGCCGCCCGGCCGCCGCCGACGCTCAGCCAGCGCATGCCCGGGGCCAGCGGCGCGTCGTCCGGCAGCGTCAGGCAGGCCTCCGACCGCAGATCCCCGTGCGCCACCCCGGCGGGGTCGTCGTAGTAGACGCCGATGCTGCGCGTGCCCGGCCCGAGCAGGCCGCGCGGGCCGTACCAGGCGAAGATGCGCTCGAAGCTCTTGCCGATCTCCTGATAGTCGCCCTGGTGGGCGAGCGCGGCGAGGCGCAGCGGCGACACGGCCTCGACCGTGACGTCGTAATGGATGGGACTGCGCAGCGGCGCGACATGGGTTCGGGTCATGGTTCGGTCTCCAGGTTGGGGTTGGGCCGGACGCAGGACATGGCCGCGCCGCCGGAACGCCGCCGGCGGCATGCCGTAGGCGGCGGAGAAGCTGCGCGTAAAGGCCGCGACCGAGCCATAGCCTGCCCGCTTCGCCACCCGCTCGAGCGTGTGCTCGCGGCGGGTCAGCTCGACGGCCGCCCGGTGAAGGCGCAGCCGCCGCACCGCGTCCTGCACCGTCTCGCCGGTCACGCTGGTGAACACGCGGTGGAAGTGCCAGGGCGAGAAGCAGGCGATCTCGGCCAGCCGATCGAGGCTCAGCACCTCGTCGAGATGGTCGGCGATATGGGCGACCACCCGCTCGATGCGGGCGGCGTAGGCGAGGCTGGTCTCGTGTCGTGTCATGTCCGTGCTCCGGATGACGGCACGCTAGCGGCGGCGCCTTGATCGAGGTTGCTGACATGGCGGCGGCGCGCCCGGAGCAGCGGGCGTCTCGCGCAGCATCGACCGCCGGGCGCCGGCAGGCTATAGCGTGGATCCGAGTGCTCCATTCCGACTGCCGGGTTGCCCATGTCCGACCTCATTGAGACCGACGCGCTGATCATCGGCGCCGGACCCGTCGGCCTGTTCGCCGTGTTCGAGCTCGGCCTGCTCGACATCAAGGCGCACGTGGTCGACATTCTCGACAAGATCGGCGGTCAATGCGCCGAGCTCTACCCGGAAAAGCCGATCTACGACATTCCCGGCTTCCCCTCGATCTCCGGCCAGGGGCTGGTCGACAACCTCATCAGGCAGATCGAGCCGTTCCATCCCACCTTCCACCTCTCGCGCATGGTCGAGGGCATCGAGCGGGGCGAGGACGGGCTGTTCCAGGTGCGCACCGACGCCGGCGAGGTGTTCCGGACCAAGGTGGTGGTGATCGCCGCCGGCGGCGGCTCCTTCCAGCCGAAGAAGCCGCCGATCGAGGGCATCGACGCCTACGAGAACAGCTCGGTCTTCTACGCCGTGCGCAAGATGGAGGCGTTCCGCGACCGCTCGATCCTGATCGTCGGCGGCGGCGATTCCGCCCTCGACTGGACGCTGAACCTGGTCCCGCTCGCCAGGCGCGTGACGCTGATGCACCGGCGCGACGCCTTCCGTGCTGCGCCCCATTCGGTCGAGCAGATGCGCCGCCTCGTCGCCGAAGGCCGGATGGACCTGCTGCTCGGCCAGGTCACGGGCCTGGAAGGCGAGGGCGGCCGGCTCACCGGCGCCGTCATCCGCGAGGAGAGCGGCCGGGTCCTCACCCTGCCGGTCGACGCCCTGCTGCCCTTCTTCGGCCTGACCATGCGGCTCGGCCCGGTGTCCGACTGGAACCTGGACCTGCACGAGGGCCAGCTCGTCACCGTCTCCACCGAGACCTTCGAGACCTCCCGGCCCGGCATCTTCGCCATCGGCGACATCAACTGGTATCCCGGCAAGCTGAAGCTGATCCTCTCCGGCTTCCACGAGGGCGCGCTGATGGCGCAGAAGGCGCACCGCTACGTCTATCCCGACAAGCGGCTGACCTTCCAGTACACCACCTCCTCCTCGAGCCTGCAGCGCAAGCTCGGCGTCGCCTGAGCGTTCAGGCCCTGAGCAGATCGACGATCGCCGGCCCCTCCAGCGGGTTCAGCTCGGCCTCGATCTGCCGGACCTCGTTCGTCAGCGTGGACACGAGGACGGGAAGCCGGTCCTGGCTGAGACGGGCGCTGGTCATGTTGATGGCGATGGCGGCCACGGCATCGCGGCCGCGAGGCAGGATCGGAACCGCCAGGGCGGAAATCCCCGCGACCAATGCGCCCTCGTCCACGCTGTAGCCCCGCTCGCGAATGATCGGAAGGGACTGGCGCACGCGGTCGGCCGTAAGCCCGTCGTAGCGCTGATAGAGGGGGGCGTTGGTCTCGATGACGACGTCGGCCTCGGCCGAAGGCAGGAAAGCCAGGATGGCCTGGCTGGCGGGACCGACGCCCATGGGAATCTGGCCGCCGACATGACCGGTCAGGCTATCGATGACATAGGTGCCCTGCTGGCGGTCGACGCACACCGTGTTGAATCCGGCGCGCGCCATCAGGAACACGGTGTCGCCTGTCTCGGCGGAAAGCCGCATCAGCGCCGGACGGGCCAGGCGGCGCAAGCCGGTGCCGTCGGCCGCCGTGGCGCCCATCGCGAAGAGCGCCAGGCCCAGGCGATAGCGCTTCGTCTGGCGTTCGCGATCGATCAGGCCGTGTCGTTGCAAGGCTGTCACGATGCGATGCGCGGTCTGCTGCTTGAGGCCGAGCGCCTCGCCGATCGCGGCGATGGTCGCGCCCTGCTGGCCGACGCCGCCCAGGTGCTTCAGGATCGCCACGCCTCGATCGAGAGCCTGGGTGCCGGTCGCGGACTCCGTCTCCGAGCCGCGCTTGGGCTGCCTGCTCTCGGGAAGGGCATCGAGAGGGGGTGTCCGAGGAGGCATGGTCACGCCTCCTGACAGGCCGGGAGGAGGGAGGCTTCGCCCAACGGGGCGCTCAAGGCGCTCATCAACGAGTCGATCTCCGCTTGGTGATTCAGCGCCAGTATAGTCGCCTTCAGGCGCGCCGCAGCCGGCTCCGACAGGTTCGGCCCGGCGAGGGCCCGGAACTTCTCTTCCTGCTGTCCGATGGAGAGCGGGTTCGTCGGCTCGCCCTTGGGCGCCGGGACCGCCAGGCTCCGTGCTCCATGCGTGGAGGTCATTGTCACCCGCGCCGGAACCATCGCCGGGAACGCCGTCTCATAGGCAGGATCGACCGTCAGCCGGATGCGTGCGGCCAAAGCCAGGACCTGCGCATCTGCAAGGTGCGCCTCCTGCATCGGCAGCAGCGCGCCGGCGCCTCGAACCAGCGCGAGCGCGACGCAGAATGGAATGCTGTACTGTGCCGCCTCAAGGCTCGCGGGGGCGGGGTCGTTGGGGAGCATGAGCGCGCGCGGGAAGGTCGCCACCTCGATATGCCTGATCGCCTCGGTGGCGATGGCATGGTCCGCCTGCAGCGCCAGCGCTGCGTCTATGGCGGCGTGCGCCCATCGGCAGCAACTGTAGAGCTTGAAATAGATCCCTTCGATCGCCCAGCCGCGACCGAGGTCGCGGGTCATCCTCGCCGGATCATAGCGGCGTGCATCGTCGAGCACGTCGACCGGGCCGGTGAAGCCGGCGGCCGCCAGGTCCACCGCGGCCAATCCGCTGGCCGTCGACCAGGCGATGCCTTCCTTCACGGTGTTGCCGACGCTGCTCCAGCCGGCGGCGCTGAGCCCCGGAGCGCTCGTCCCGGCGATCGCGAGCGCCTGGACCAGGACATCCGGGGCGAGGCCGCGCAGCCATCCGGCGGCCGCCGCCACGGCGTAGCTGCACCATAGGCCGCTGTCGGTCGTCCGGAGCGTGTCGAAATCCCGCGCCGCGGCCACGCGGACGCCGACCTCATAGCCGATGGCGATGGCGGTCAGCAGCCGGTCGGCGCCGGCTCCCACGGCTTGCGCCGTCGCGAGCGCTGCCGGGATCACCGCCGCGCCGGGATGGCCGGCGGCCGCTCGGTGACCGTCATCCAGATCGAGCATCGAGCCGTAGGCGGCATTGACGAAGGCCGCGCCGGGCGGCGTCAGCCGGTCGGCCGAAAACCAGACGTGGGCAGGACCCACGCCCCAGGAGGTGACGGCGGCCCGCCGCGCCGCCGCGCCGCTTCGCGTCACCGCACCGGCGATTGCCGCCCCGACGAGATCGAGAACGGCTCGGGTCGCAGCCATGCGAACCGCTGGCGGCGTGGCCTGGATGCTTCGGACATGGGCCGCAAATTGGAATGCTGTCGTCATCACTTTTCCTTCTCGGTCGCACGATCTCGTCCAGCGAGCCACCGAGGCTCATATAGCCTAAAAAATCACATTGTGGGTTAAAAACTTGATTGACACCCACAATGTGGGTTCTTATCGTTCTTGCAACACCATCGCAAGGCCCGTCCCGCACTCTCGTCGGAAGCTGCACGCCCATGGCCATCGCCACGCAATTCCGGCGCATCGCGGCGCCTCCCCGCGCAGGGGTCGCCTGCGCGGTCGATGGCGAGGCCGTCTACGCGTTCGAAGGCGATACCGTGCTGACGGCGGTGCTCACCCATCGCCGCAACCTCCGCGCCTTTGAATTCGGCGCGGCGGAGCGGTCCGGTTTCTGCCTGATGGGAGCGTGCCAGGATTGCTGGGTGCAGCGGGCCACCGGAGAGCCGGTGCGAGCCTGCACGACGCTGGTGGAACCGGGCATGTGCATCGTCACCCGGCGGCCGGAGCGATGTGATGACATCAGGTGAAATCGTCATCGTCGGAGCCGGGCCGGCCGGGATGCGAGCGGCGATCACGCTCGCCCGGGCCGGGAGACGGCCGATCGTGTTGGACGAGGCGCCGAGCTCCGGCGGGCAGGTCTATCGTCGGCCCCCGCCGGCGATCCGGCGCGACGCGGGGGCGCTCTATGGTTTCGAGGGCCGGCGCGCCACGGAATTGCACCGGGCGTTCGATGTCCTGAAGGGCGATATCGACTATCGGCCTGGAACGCTGGTCTGGAACGCCACCGACACGCGGCTGCACCTGCTCGCAGAGGGGCGTTCCAGGACCCAGTCATGGGGGCGCATCATCCTGGCGCCTGGGGCGATGGACCGGATCGTCCCGCTGCCGGGGTGGACCCTGCCGGGTGTCTACACGCTCGGCGGCGCGCAGGTCGCGCTGAAGGCGCAGGCTGTGGGCATCGGCGCCCGCGTGGTCTTCTTCGGCACCGGACCGCTGCTGTATCTCGTCGCCTGCCAGTATGCCAAGGCTGGCATCGACGTGCGGGCGGTCCTCGACACCGCGCCCGGGCTGGCCTCGCTCGAAGCGTTGCCGGGGTTGATCCGGGGCGGCCGCACCTTTCTCAAGGGGCTGCACTACGTGTCGTGGCTGAGGATGCGGGGCGTGCGGATTGCCAGCGGCGTCCGGCCCGTCGAAATCGGAGCGGGCGCGGACGGGGCGGTCTCGGGTTTCCGCTTCGAGCGGCCCGGCGGGCGCGAGGCGTTCGTCGAATGTGACGCGATTGGCTTCGGCTTCGGCCTGAAGTCCGAGACCCAGCTGGCCGATCTGCTCGGCCTCGACTTTGCCTTCGATCATCGGCAGCGGCAGTGGCTGCCGGTCCAGGATGCGGACGGCCGCGGCTCGGTGCCGGGAGTTTACCTCGCCGGCGACGGGGCACGTGTCCGCGGCGCCGATGTTGCCGAGCTGGCCGGCGAACGCGCGGCCCTGGCGGTGCTGGCCGATGAAGGCGAGGGCGCTCACCGCTCCCGGATGGCCGCGCTCGGCGCCCGCATTGCCAGGGCCGAGCCGTTTCGGCGCGCGCTCGACGAGATCGCCTTCCCGTTCCCGGTCGAGCTGGCGCGCGAGGTGCCTGGCGACGTCATGGTCTGCCGGTGCGAAGGCATCGATGCCAAGACCATTCGCAACGTCGCCGCTGCGAGCGGAACGGTCGACATCAACCGCTTGAAGGCCTTCACGCGCCTGGGGATGGGCCGTTGCCAGGGGCGCGTTTGCGCACCGGCCGCCACGGAGATTCTCGCCGCGGCCGCCGGCGTTCCCGTTGAAGCCGTCGGCAGGCTGCGCGGACAGGCGCCGATCAAGCCGATGCCGCTGTCGGCTCTGGCGGAGGCGTCGTCATGACCGTCTTCGATGCGGCCATCATCGGCGGCGGCCTGGCCGGGTGCTCGGCGGCGCTGCATCTCAGCCTGCGTGGAGCCTCGGTCGTCCTGTTGGAGCGCGGGCTCTGCGGTGCCCAGGCCAGCGGCGTCAACTATGGCGGTGTTCGCCAGCAGGGGCGCCATCCCGCGGAATTGCCGCTGTCGCGGCGCAGCCGCGAGATCTGGGGACGGATGCCGGCGCTGATCGGCACGGACTGCGAATTCGCCATGACCGGCCACCTGAAGCTCGCCCTCACCGACCGGCAGATGACCGAACTCGTGACCTATCGGGATACGGCCGAGGCCTTCGGCCTCGCGCTCGAGCTGATCAGCCGCGATGCGCTCCAGCGTCGCTATCCCTATCTCGGCGGCGGCCTGGCCGGCGGATCGCTCTGCGCCGAGGACGGTCAGGCCAATCCGCGCCTCGTTGCGCCGGCCTTCGCCCGCGCTGCCCGCCGCGCCGGAGCCGATATCCGGGAGAACGCCGAAGTCAGCGGCGCCTGGCCCGACGGCGATGGCTTCGGCCTGCGTGTCGGCGGCGCGGCTGAGCCGGTTCGAGCGCTGAGGTTGATCAACGTCGCCGGCGCCTGGGGCGCGAAAGTCGCCTCCTGGTTCGGCGATGCGGTCGACGAAGGCGTGATCGCGCCGAACATGTGCGTCACCGAACCCCTGCCGGTGTTCATGGGACCCAATCTCGGCGTGTGCGGCGGCGGCATCTACCTGCGTCAGGTCCCGCACGGCAGCGTCATCTTCGGAGCCGGGCTCGGCGTGGCCGACCGCGACCGGTCCAGGGCCCGGCCTCTGGGCGAGGTGACGTGCGAGGCAGCCCGTTTGGCGATCGACATGGTGCCGAGGCTCGCCCAGGCGCTGCTGGTGCGAACCTGGACGGGCATCGAGGGCTGCATGCCCGACGGCCTGCCGGTGATGGGACCCAGCCCAAGCACGCCGGGGCTCTTTCACGCCTTCGGCTTTTCCGGACATGGCTTTCAGCTGGGTCCCGGCGTCGGAGCCGTTCTGGCCGAGTTGGCTCTGGACGGGACGACGCCGACGCCGATCGACGGGCTCTCGATCTCCCGATTCCATCCGGCACGCAGCGATCAGGGAAGAAGCCCGATGGCTCGAAGCGGTCCGGACGGTGGCATGCAAGACCGACAAGACAACCAGGGGAACTGACATGACGATCTTCAGCGAGCTGAAACATACGGTCGCGGCCGCAACGGTCCTCGGCCTCCTGACCGGAGGGGCTCCGGCGGTCGCCGACGACGCCTACAGGCTGGTCGAGCCCGGCGTTCTGACGGTGGCCATCACCGGCGACATGCCGGGCCTGGTGGCGCGTGACGGCAAGCTGGTCGGCTATGACGGCGACATCCTCCAGATCGCCGCCGACAAGCTGGGTTTGAAGATCAAGCCCGTGCCGACGGAGTGGTCCGGCGCGATTGCGGCGGTGCAGGCCGGCCGCGTCGATCTCATCGGCGGCAATGTCGCCTGGACCGAACAGCGTGCGGCCGCCCTGTCGCTGACCGACCCGACCGGATACTTCCAGAACGGCATCACGCAGAAGGCCGGGTCGGATTGGCATACGCTGGCGAGCCTCGAGAACAGGAAGGTCGGCTCGATGACCGGCTTCTCCTTCCTGCCCGAGCTGCGCAAGATACCGGGGCTGGAGCTCAACCTCTACGACTCCACGGACGCCGCCCTGCGCGACTTGATGTCCGGCCGGATCGAAGCCATGGTCGGCGACCCACCCGTCATCGACTATGCGATCGTCCAGAATCCGTCCTGGGGGCTGCGGAACACTCCGTTCACCGACAACAATCAGGACTTTCCGCTCCTGACCGGCATCGGGCGGCAATATGTCTTCGGCGTGAGCAAGGACAACAAGGCCCTTGCCGACGCGCTCAGCGCCGAGATCCGCAAATTGTGGGACACCTGCCAGGTGAAGGAGATCGGCAGACGCTACGGCAACATCAACAAGGCCAATTACACCCCTTCGCCGGACAACTTCCGGGTCGGCGTGGATCGGCCGCAGGGCTGGGCGCCCCCCGCATGTCCGCAGTGATCGCTGTGGCTCCAAACCGGACGCCCGGTCGGCAGCCTGCGTGCCGACCGGGAGCCGATTGTACAACCAGGAGGATGGCGATGGCATCCGAACCCCTGCTGTCCGTTCGCGGCCTGCGCAAGAGCTATGGGGCGCACGAGGTGCTCAGAAGCGTCTCGTTCAACCTCGATCGTGGCGAGCGGGTCGCCATCATCGGTCCCAGCGGCTCGGGCAAATCGACCTGCCTGCGCGCCATCAACTATCTCGAACCGCCGATCGGCGGGGAGATCCGCCTGAACGGCGAGCTGATCGGTCGGCGTGCCGGGCGCCGCGGCGGGGATCGGCGGATGACCGATGCGGAACTGGCCCCGCAGCGGGCGCAGATCGGCATGGTGTTCCAGCTCTTCCATCTCTGGCCGCATCTCACGGTCCGCGAGAACGTCGCATTGCAGCCGCACAAGGTCCAGGGGCTGAGCGCTGCCGAGGCTTTCGAGCGGGCCGATGCCATGCTGGCCAAAGTCCATCTCCTCAACAAGAGCGACGACTATCCCAGCCGGCTGTCCGGGGGCCAGCAGCAACGCGTCGCCATTGCCCGCGCCCTGGCGCAGGCACCGGCGTTGCTGCTGTTCGACGAGCCGACCTCGGCGCTCGATCCGGAACTGGTGGGAGAAGTCCTGACGGTGATCCAGGAGCTTGCCGCCGAGGGGCGGTCCATGCTCCTCGTCACACATGAGATCGCGTTCGCCCGCGAGGTCGCCGACCGGGTGATCTTCATGGACGGCGGCGTCATCGTCGAGGAGGGGCCGGCGCGCGCCGTGCTCGACGATCCCCGGGAGCCGCGTTTGCGCCGCTTCCTGCAGCTCGTCGCCCATTCCGGGGAGGCGGCATGACCCAGGCTCCCTTCTCCCGCATCGCCGAGGCGCTGCTGACCGGCGCATGCGTCACCCTGCAGGTTTCGGCGGGCGCGCTGGCGGTCGCCGTCTGTCTCGGGCTGCTGCTGGCTTCGCTCGGCGTTCTCCGCCCGGCACGATCGGTCCGGATCATCATCGCCGCCTATGTCGAGATCTTTCGCAACATCCCGAGCTTGACGCACCTGTTCCTCATCTATTTCGGGCTTGCCTATCTGGGGCTGCGGTTGACGTCGCTCACCGCTGCCGTCCTCGGCCTGGGATTGATCGGTGGCGCCGTTCTCGCCGACGTGTTTCGCGCCGGCCTGCAAGCCGTGCCGGCCGGGCAGTGGGAGGCTGCGCTGGCGATCGGCCTGTCCCCCTTCAAGGCCTTCCGCCTCGTCATTCTGCCTCAGGCCTGGCGGATCAGCCTGCCGCCGCTGGGCAACTATGCCATCGGCCTCGTCAAGGACACCTCGCTCGTCGCGGCGATCGCTGCGCCCGAGATCATGTTCAACGCCCGGCAGATCGTGAACGAGACCTTCGAGACGGCGCTGGTCTACGGCTCCGCGGCGCTGATCTATCTCGTCATCACCTTTGGTCTCAGCTGGCTTCTCGCCGTCGTCGAACGCAAGGCGGCCTATTGAGATGACCAGCTTCTTCCAACCGATCCTGGCGAACCTCCACGACTGGGGACCGCAGCTCGTGAAGGCCAGCGGCACGACCATTCTCCTGACGCTGCTCGGCTTTGCCGCTGCATTCGCCTTGGGCCTCGCCGTCGAGTTCCTGCGCACCCGTCGATCCCCGCTCGTGCGACGGCTCGTCGATGGTTATCTCTTGATCCTGCGCGGCGTGCCCATCCTCGTCGTCCTCTACCTGCTCTATTTTGCGCTGCCTGGCATCGGCGTCACCTTGCCGGCTCTCGTCGCGGGCGTCCTGGGCCTCGGGCTGGTCTACAGCGCCTACCTCGCCGAGGTGTTTCGTGCCGGCCTGCAATCGGTGCCCAGGGGCCAGCGCGAAGCCGCGCTCGCCGCCGGGCTCACGCCCGCTCAAACCTTTCGGCTGGTGCTGTTTCCGCAAGCCGTCCGCGCGGTTCTGCCGCCTCTGCTGATCAGCCTGGTCTCCCTGCTCAAGGACAGCTCGATCTGCGCCCTCATCACGGTGCCCGAGCTCACGCTCACCTCGCGAGCCATCATGTCGGAGAGCTTCCTTCCCCTGCAGATCTTCGCGCTCACCGGCCTGTTCTATTTCATCATCGCCTGGCCGGCTTCGCTGGCGGTGCGGGCGCTCGAAAGGCGCCTGCAGCGCGGCCGCGCGCCGGGCCGGCGCCCCGCTCGACCGAGCCGGATGGCGACCGGCGCCGTCACCCTGGCCTCGGACAAATGACGGGGACACGCTCGATTTCAGCGGAGCACGGAAAGCGTGATGCCCAGAAATCCCATTCCGATCCTTGTGCTCCGCGGCCGGCCCTTCGAGCGTGGCGGTCGGCACGGCGAGGCGTTCGCGGCTGAGATACAGCGAGCGCTGGGCCGATCGAAGGACACCTCGAGCCGCAAGGCCTACGAAGCCGCCCGCGGGCGGGCCGCGCATTCGTGGCCGCTTCTCGAGGAATGCGCCCCCGAAATCGCCATGGAGGTGCAGGGGCTCGCGGAAGGCTCGTCCAGCGACGTGACGGACCTCTATCTGCGCATCGGCTTCGAGTTCTTTGTCGATGCTGCGCCCACGGGCTGCAGCGGCATCGCGATCGCCGGCCCGAACGGTGCGGTCATCGGCCAGAACTGGGATGCGCCACCCGAGGATGCCGTCGACCTTGCCCTTGTCCTGCACGCCGGTGAGGCCGGCGTCGAAACGGCAATGGTGGCGTCGGTCGGCACCCTGGGCTGGGTTGGCTGCAATCGCTCCGGATTGGCCTTGTCGACCAATGATCTGATCCTCGACGCCATTCCCTGCGGCCTGCCGAGCCAGGTCGTCCGCCGCCTTGCGCTGGACCAGGCGAGCGTGCCGGCCGCAATTGGCGCCTTGCGTTCCCTGCCGAACATGGGCGGGCGCTGCTATCTGCTCGGCGACGCTGCGGGAGCGATCGCCGGCGTCGAGATCTCGCCCTCGGTGGGCGTCAGCGCGATGGCGGCGACCTCACCGATCCTTCATACCAACCATGCCCGCCTGCCGGAGACCGCCGTCGTCGAGGATGAGGCGCGGCTGCAGGCCGTCTACCCGTCCAGTCGAAGCCGCCTCGCTGCGCTGGAACGCCTTGCAGACGGTGCCCGCACCGTCGCCGACGTCATGGCCGTCCTGCGCAATCGCGACGGTGCGCCGAACGCGATCTCGAAAACCCCATCCAAGGAAGAGAAGACCGAGACGGCGTTCTCGATCGTGTTCGATTGCGCGGCTGCCGAAATCCATCTCTGCGCCGGCCCACCGTCGACGGGTGTTTACCAGACCGTCCGATTGTCCGATCCGGAGCGGCGCGTCGAGCCGCCGCCTCGTCCGTGACCGCGCGGCGCTTCCGCGCATCAGTCCGGCTCGGAGTCGAGCCCTGCCGTCGTCTCGCGCTTTTGTGACCGCGCCCGCCCTGTCTGGGCTGAAAGCGCCGCCCTATCCTGCCGAGGACGCCGATGCAGGAGCAGGCCATGAACCAGGACTACATCGACCTCTACGATCGCTTCACCCATGGCGGCATGAGCCGCCGGTCCTTCCTGGACCGGCTGGCGGCGATGGCCGGCGGCACCGCCGCCGCCACCGCCCTGCTCGCGGTGCTGCAGAACGACTATGCCAGGGCCGAGACCGTGGCCGAGGCGGACGAGCGCATCGTGGCCGAGAGCTGGGCCGTGCCCGGCGGCCCGGCGGGCCTGTCGGGCTACCTCGTGCGGCCCAAGGCCGGCGGCCGGCCCGGCACCGTCCTGGTGGTGCACGAGAATCGCGGCCTCAACTCGCACATCAAGGATGTCACGCGCCGGGTCGCGGTCGCAGGCTTCGTGGCGCTCGGCCTCGACTATCTCAGCCCGCTCGGCGGCACGCCGGCCGACGAGGACAAGGCCCGCGACATGATCGGCACGCTGAAGCCCGAGGACATCATCGCGTCCTCCAAGGCGGCCGCCGCGGCCCTGCGCGCGCGTCCCGACGGCAACGGCAAGGTCGGCGCGGTCGGCTTCTGCTGGGGCGGGGGCGCCGTGAACCAGCTCGCGGTCGCCGACCCCGCGCTCAACGCCGGCGTCGCCTATTACGGCATGCAGCCCAAGGCCGAGCAGGTGCCGGCGATCAAGGCGCCGCTGCTGCTGCACTACGGCGCCCTCGATGAGCGCATCGATGCCGGCATTCCAGCCTTCGAGGCGGCGCTGAAGGCCGACAACAAGGCCTACCAGATCTTCGTCTACGAGGGCGCCAACCACGCCTTCAACAACGATACCGGCGGGGCGCGCTACAACAAGGCGGCTGCCGATCTCGCCTGGCAGCGCACCATCGACTTCCTCAAGACCAACCTCGCCTGAGGCGAGCGCCGCTCTCCTTTGTGCCGCTTGCGGGAACTTTCCACATCGACAGAGCGTTGATCCTGCAAGTTTCGCCCAAGTCGACCGGAAAAGGGCGTATGATGCGGCCGCGGCACCGATGGTGTTCGCGGCCTGGACGATGAGATGGAGGAGGGCATCATGTTCCACTCGATTGTCGTTCCGGTCGACCTCGCCGAGGTCGACCTCGCGCGACCCGCGATCGAGCACGCAGCGCAGCTGGTTCGGGAGTCGGGCGGTCGGATGACGCTGGTCAACGTCGTGCCGATCATGCCCGTGATGATGATGGACACCGTGCCGGTCAGCTACGAGGCCGAGATTGCCGAGAAGGCCAAGGCTTCGCTCGCCGACCTCGCGGCGACCGTCGACCTGCCGCGGTCCCAGATCGGGACGACCGTGCGGATCGGCGGCATCCAGCACGAGATTCTGGCTGTCGTGAAGGAGGAGAGGGCCGATCTCATCCTGCTCGGCTCGCACGAGCCGCACCTGTCGACCTATCTGCTCGGCTGCAACGCCAGCGCCATCGTGCGCCATGCCCATTGCTCGGTGCTGGTGCTGCGCGAGCGGCCGGAGCAGGTCGGCGGCCACGAGATACCGGCCGCCAAGCTCGGAACCGCGATGCCGGCGACCGGCCTGCCGGTCTCCTGAGGCTCACGCGCCGCGGCAGGCGGCCATGACGTTGGAGACGGCCTCGGCGGCGCTGTGGCCGTCGATCGAAGCGCCGGGGCTGGCCGGCTGGCCCTGACGGTCGAGCACGGCGAAGGTGAGCCGGTCGGCCTTCTGCAGGGCCTTGAGGTCGCCGTCGCCGAGCAGGGCGGCGAGGCCCTGCTCGCCCTGGGCGGGTGCGGCGACCGAGGTGATCTCCACGTCCCTCTCGGCGAGGCGCAGGCGCTTGGCGGCGAAGGCCGCGGCGCGGATATGCTCGAGATCGAGCGGATCGAGCGCCTTGAACGTCACCTCCAGCCGCGCCGTATCGGTCCTGAGGCAGGCCAGCGAGATCGTCACATCATTGTCGCTGAAGCGGGCCGAGGCCAGGCCCTGGGGCTGGCGCAGCACCGTCCAGACACCCTGCACCGGCGGCGCAGCGGCCGTGACCGAGATCGGCTGCGCCAGGGCGGCGGCGGCCGCGCGGGGCTGGGCCGGGGCGGCGGCGATCTGCGGCGGATTCTGGGCCGCCTGGATCACGTCCGACAGCATCGCCGCCTTGTCCGCCGGCAGGGGAGCGGTGACCATGCCGATCTCGATCAGACGGTCGTCCGGCACCACGTCCATGCTGGTGAAGGGAGTGCGCAGCGTGGTGATGAAGAAGGAGATGTCGATGCCCATCTCCTTGACATAATCGTAGACGCCGACGACCTGGCGGCCATAGTCGCGGACGATCTGGTTCATCTGGGCGGCGCTGAAGCTCTCGTCCTCGGCGAATTGCGGCGAGAACTGGTGCACGCCGGCCTTGGAGCCGGGCGTGAGGAAGCGCTGGACGCCGCCGAGCATCACCATCGAGCAGGCGGAGTAGCAGCCGGCGCCGTCGAACACCACGCCGGCGGGCGTCTTGCGCGCCTGGCCCACCACCGTGGTCCAGCCGGACTGGCGGATGCGCCGGCCCATGATCAGGGCGGGGACCACCTTGCCGCCGATCGAGTCGAAGGCGACCACCACACGCGGCGCGGTCTGCGGCTTCGGCGCGCCGGTGCTGCGATCCTCCCGGGGCAGCAGGCCCTTCAGCCGGCTGTCGGCGATGAACACGGCGAACTGGCGCGCCGTCTCGTCCATGATCTCGCCCCTGGCGTTGATCACGACGCAGCCGGGGCAGTCGGCCCCCGCGGAGACGACGGCAAAGCTCATGGGCGTGGTGCCGTCGCTCGCGCTTGCCGGCTGGCAGGCCAGGACGGCGGCGAGGAGACCAGCGCACACGAAGCTGCCGATGCGCATCGAAACGCGCAAAACTTCTGGGAGCATCGCTCCCTTTCCCGTTGCGGTTGACGATCGCGCCATGATGCCTTCTCCACGCGGCGCTGTCGACGGTCGGCGCGGCGCCTGCGACAGTCCATCCCGGGCTGTGCTCTGCCGGCAACCCGTGCCGTCGGGGGCCGGCGCCAAGGTTCGGACCGGCGCCAGGCAAAATCTGTGCGAAAGCGCAAGCCGCGCGACGGGCTCAGCCACGCCGCTCGTCGAGCCAGTCCTGGAATCCGAGGCGCCAATATTCGAACTGCGCCGCCAGGCGTCCGGCCGCGCCATGGGTCGGGGCGAGGCCGAACGGGGCGAACAGGCGATAGCTGTCGTCGCGCTCGGCCAGCGCCCGCGCCAGCACCAGCCCGGCCATGGCCGTGGTGTTGAGCCCGTGGCCGCCGAAGGCCGAGGCGACCCAGACGTCGCGCTCGACCGCGCCGATCTGCGGCATCTTGTGGCGGGCATAGCCCATGACGCCGGCCCAGGCGTGGTCGATGCGCACGCCTTTCAGGGCCGGGAAGGTGCGGGCCATGTCGCGCGCCAGCGCCCGGGCGAGCCGCGCCGGCGGCGGCGGACGGCGCCGTGTGGTGATGCCGCTGCCCCACATCAGGCGCGAGCCGTCGACGATGCGGAAATAGTTGCCGGCCCGCCGCGTGTCGGTGACCGCGCCGGCGAAGCGCATGATCGCTTCGAGCCGCTCGCCCAGCGGCTCGGTGACGGCGATGAAGGTGGAGACCGGCACCACCGCCCGCGCCACGCGCCGGTGCAGGCCGGGCGGCAGCGCCGCCGAGCCGCACAGCACGATCCGGTCGCAGCGCACCGCGCCCTTCGCCGTCCGCACCACCCGGCGGAGCGAGCGCAGATCGAGGCCGACCGCCGGCGAGTGCTCGTAGAGCCGGACGCCGGCCCTGGCCGCGTCGGCCGCCAGGCCCAGGCAATAGTTCAGGGGATGGATGTGGAAGGCCTGCATGTCGTAGAGGCCGGCATGGTAGGCGGGCGTGCGCAGGACCTCGCGCACCTGCGCGCGTGGCCAGAACAGCGGCGCGTCGCCGTAGAACCTGGCCCGGCGCTCGGCCTCGGCCCGGAAGGCGTCGACGCCGGCCGCGTGCCGCACCACCTTGAGCGCGCCGCCGGTCAGCGCGACGCCCGGCATGCGGGTGCTCTCCACCGCGTCGCGAACATAGGCCATGCCCTCGCGCGAGAGCGCGTGCAGCGCCTTGGCATGGTCGAGCCCGACCCGCTTCTCGATCTCCCCCTGGCCCTCGGCGAAGCCGGCCAGCACGAAGCCGCCATTGCGCCCGGAGGCGCCGGAGGCGATGCGATCGGCCTCGAGCAGCACCACGTTCCACCCCCGGCGGGCGAGCTCGCGCGCCGTCGTCAGGCCCGCGAGGCCGCCGCCGACGACGCACACGTCGGCATCGGTGGCGAAATCGAGCTCCGGCCGCTCGGCACGCGGGACGCTGGAGACTTCGTACCAGGTGGTGAACGGCGGCTGGCCCATCGGCGGCCTTGGTAGCGGATCGGCGCCGCGCGTCAAAGCGGCGTTTCGCTCCGGGCGGCGGCAATCCGTGAATCCGCCTTAACCCGCCGGCAAGGATTCGCTTGCCGAAGCGTTAAGCCCGTTCTCAGAGGGGACCCAGCGTCAATTGATCGGTTACTCCTCGTCGTGTTTAATCGAATCCGAGATATTAAAATTGGAATGAAACCATGTCGCGCGAGATTCCGTCAGCAGACCGGAATATCTATGGCGTCCAGTATTTGCGGGCGCTGGCGGCTATCTTCGTGGTGTATTTCCATACCCACGTCTACACCGAGAGCTTTGCCTGGTCGTTGCCGCGCGCCTTCGGCGCCAGCGGCGTCGACCTGTTCTTCGTGATCAGCGGCTTCATCATGATGACGATCACGGCGCGCTCGAATGTTTCGCCGGCACAGTTCCTGCTGCGGCGCTTCCTGCGCATCGTGCCGCTCTATTGGGTGGTGACGCTGATCATCGTCGTCGCCGGTCTGGTCTACCCTCCGTCCATGCTCAAGAACGCGGTCAGCTTCGAGCATGTCGGTCTGTCGATGCTGTTCATTCCGCATAGAAATCCTGTCGATTTCTCCAACGCACCCTTCTTCAAGCTGGGGTGGACGTTGAACTACGAGGTCTATTTCTACCTCGTCTTCGCCACGCTCCTCCTGTTCCTGCGCACGCCGCGCGGCCGCCTGATGGCGATGACCCTCTATGCCGCCACGGTCTCGATCCTCTACATCGCGATCGAGCCCGCCGGGTCGATTCCGCAGGTCTACTGGAACCCCATCATCATCGAGTTCTGGATGGGAACGCTGGTCGGCTATCTCTTCCTCAAGGGCGATCTGTCGGCGCTGCCGCGCGGCCTCGCCCTGGCGCTGGTGCCGATATGCCTCGCCATGATGATGGCCTTCGTGCCCGACGATTCCGTGCGCATCCAGATCCACGGCGTCGCCAGCGCCGTGCTGCTGATGGCCGTGCTGTCGCTGGAGATGCGCGGCAGCCTGCCGCGGCGCAGCCTGCCGAACCTCCTGGGCGATGCCTCCTATTCCATCTACCTCGTCCATCCCCTGGTTGAATCCATGGCGCGGGTCGTCACCAAGGTGGCGCACCTGCCCGTCGACAATGCCGCGCTCGGGGCGGTGCTGGTGGTGGCGACGACGGTGGTCTCCGTGGCTGGCGGCGTCGCCGCCCATCTCTGGATCGAGAAGCCGCTGCTCGCCGCCCTGCGCCGGCTGGTCGAGCGCGGCCGTCCGGCGCCGATGGCGGTGCCGGTCGCCGCGCCGTGACGGCGCGCCTCAGCCGGCGCGACGGCCTGCGGCTGATCGGCCTCGCCGCGCTCGGTGCATCGGCCTCGCCGGCGACCGTCATGGCCGCAGCGGATGGGCTGGTCCATGCCGAGGATTTCTCCGACGCGCGAACTCTCGACACCGGCTTCTGGACGCTGGAGACCGGGTTCTTCCGCAACCAGGAGGAGCAGTACTACGACCCGGCCAATGTCTTCGTGCGGGATGGCGCGCTGGTGCTGGAAGGGCGCGCCGAGCTCAAGCGCAATGCCGCCTACGACCCCGCCGGACCGGACTGGACGCGCACGCGCCAATATGCCCGCTATTCCTCCGGCAGCATCCTGTCGCGCCGGGCCTTCCTCTATGGCGTGTTCGAGGTGGTGGCCCGCGTGCCCGCCGGGCTCGGCACCTGGCCTGCGATCTGGCTGATCGACGAGCGCGGCGCCCCCTATCGCGAGATCGACATCATGGAGGCCGTCGGCGTCACGCCCGACACGGTCTTCTCGTCCGTCCATGCCGGCACCTCGCTGGCCGACCTCCGGCACTGGTCGGGCCAGGCGGCGATGCCGCGCCTTGCCGAGGGCTTCCACACCTACCGGCTCGACTGGCGGCGCGACGCCGTGACGATCGCCGTCGACGGCCGCACCGTGCTCGCCATGGATCCGGAGGCGGCGCGGGTCGGCGGCGCCGATCCGCTGCGCCGGCCGATGCAGCTGCGCATCAACCTGGCGCTCGGCGGCTCCTGGGGCGGACGCATCGACGATACCGTCCTGCCGGCCCGGCTGGAGATCCGCTCGGTGCGGGTCTGGGCGCCTGCGGCCTGAGCCGGCCGTCCGGTCTGTGCCTTTTCGCGCGTTCCCCGCGGCCGGGAGGGGTGATAAGACGGAACCCCACGGTCTGCGGAGATCCGCCATGCCGCGCATTGCTCTTCGCCTGCTCTTCCTCATGGCGCTCGCCGCCTTCGCCGGGCGGGCCGAGGCTGCGACCAAGGCGGCCCTGGTGATCGGCAACGGCGCCTACCAGAACGTCACGCGGCTGGCGAACCCCGTCAACGACGCCACCGACATGGCCGCTGCCCTGCAGCGCATCGGCTATGCCGTCACGCTCGTCACCGATGGCGATCTTTCCACCATGAACAACGGCCTGCGCAGCTTCCTGCGCGACGCCGACCATGCCGATGCCGCCCTGGTGTTCTATTCCGGGCACGGCGTGCAGGTTAAAGGCGACAACTATCTCCTGCCGGTCTCGGCCAGGATCGAGGACGAGCTCGACCTCGACACCCAGAGCCTGTCGCTGAGCAAGCTGCGCCAGCTCGTCGACGGCGCCGCGCCCAAGGTGCAGATCCTGATCCTCGATGCATGCCGCGACAATCCGCTCGCCCGCCAGCTCGTGCGCGGGGGTGGCACACGCGGCCTGGCGCGCATCGACCTCGACCCTTCCTCGAGCGGCACGCTCATCGCCTACTCCACCGCGCCCGGCGCGGTGGCGCAGGACGGCAGTGGGCGCAATTCGCCCTTCACCCAGGCGCTGCTCGCCCATATCGAGACCCCGAACCTCGACATCCGCCAGATGTTCGGCGAAGTCCGGGCCGATGTCGACCGCACCACCCAGGGCGCCCAGCGCCCCTGGGTGGAGGAGGCGATCATCGGCTCCTTCGCCATGTCGGGCGCGGCCGGCCAGCCCGGCGCGGTCAAGGTGGTGGAGCAGCCCGCCCAGCCCGTGACGCCGGTGCAACCGCCGCCGCAGCCGGTGCAGCCGCCGCCCCAGCCCGTCCAGCCGCCGCCGGAGCAGCAGGCCAGCCTGCAGCCGGTGCCGATCCCCGAGGCGCCGCCGCGCCAGCAGCTGCGGGCGGTGCGCGAGTTCATCCTGCCCGATTCGGCCAGCCGCCGCCTGAGCTGGAACGACCTGTCCGGCTTCAATGCGGCGCAGCTGCGCGTCGCCCGCAACGAGATCTATGCGCGCCGCGGCCGCTTCATGAAGGACGCGCAGCTGCGCGCCTATTTCTCGCAGTTCTCCTGGTACCAGCCCTTCACCTGGGACGTGCAGCTCAGCGCGGTGGAGAAGGCCAATGTTGCCCTGATCCAGCAGGCGGAGGCGGCGCAGTGAGGCATCTTGCTCTGGCCGGCCTCGTCCTCGGCCTGCTCACGGCGCCGGCCGCCGCCGATCCCAGGCTCGATGCCCTGGTCGCCGCCTATCCCGATTTCGTCGCCGGCTACGACGCCAAGGACCTGATCCTGAAGAGCGGCCAGCGCATCCCGATCTCGGACGGGAAGACGAAGACGCCGGAGCAGCGCCTCGACGGCGCCGACATCGCCGACATGTTCGCCGTCGCCTATCCCCTCGGAGCGTCGAAGCCGCCCTCCGGCCCGGCGGACGATCCGGGACGGGCCCGGAACCGCGCCCTGTTCGACGCCATGTACGGCGATTGCAGCAAGGGCGGCGTGAAGCTCAAGACCATCGCCTGGCTGCCGCATCTCCACGGCGGCTCGCTGCAGGTCGTGGTCGCCAACGGCGTCGCCGACCGGCTCGAGGCGGTCTCGCGCGAGCTCGAGGCGCTGCCGGAAAAGCTGCAGCCCTACCTCAAGCCCTCGGCCGGCACCTACAATTGCCGCGCCATCGCCGGCACCAGCCGCATGAGCATGCACGCTTATGGCGCGGCCATCGACCTCAATGTCCGCTTCTCCGACTATTGGCGCTGGGGCGGGGCCAAGCGGGAGACCGACCCGGTGGTGTACAAGAACCGCATCCCGCAGGAGATCGTCGCGATCTTCGAAAAGCATGGCTTCATCTGGGGCGGCAAATGGTATCACTACGACACCATGCATTTCGAGTACCGCCCGGAAATCCTGGCGCTCGCCAGATAGTGGAAAGCCTTCATGCGCCGGTTGATGCTTCTGCGCCATGCCAAGTCCGACTGGCCGAAGGGCGTGTCCGACCGTGACCGTCCGCTCGGCCCGCGCGGGCGTCACGACGCGCCGCACATGGGCGAGGAGATGGCCCTGCGCGGGCTGAAGCCGGACCTCGCCGTGATCTCGACGGCGCAGCGCACCCGCGAGACCTGGGAGCTCGTCGCGCCCTGCCTCGGACCGGTGGAGCATCGGTTCGAGTCGGCGATCTACGAAGCCGAGCCCAAGGCCATCCTCGCCCTGATCCGCGCTATCGACGATGGCGTCGGCACGCTCCTGGTGATCGGCCACAATCCGGGCCTGGAGTTGACCGCCGCCCTGCTCATCGGCGGCGGCGCCGAGCGGCTGCGCGACCGGCTCGGCGAGAAATTCCCGACCGCGGCCCTGGCGGTGATCGAGTTCCACGAGGGTGGCTGGGCTGATATCGGCCAGGGCAGGGGCGAGCTGGCGCTGTTCCTGACGCCGCGCGATCTCGACTGAGGTGCTGAAGGCCAATTTCGCCCTTGCGATCAAGGTGAAGCAGGATATTCCGCATTATCTGGTCGAGCATCGCAAGTGGCCGAGGCCGTGCATCGCCACGACGGCGCGGACCGTGATGCGCCAGCTCCTCCTCGGCAATGCCCACCATCCCTCCGCGATGTGCGCCGCCGGCGATCGGAACCAGGCTCGGCGCGACACGGTTGACTGCCGCGCCGGCGCGCCGGATGAAGGCGTGCGGCGCAGGCCTCGCGCAATCGCGCCGGCATCGCCATATGGCGTCGTGTCCGCGTACCCGAAAGGATGAGCATCGCCCGATGCCCGGTTGGAGTTCCCTGGTCGACGAGGCCCTGATCGCCGCAAGGAGCATCGCCGACTATGCGGCAGGCACGCTCAATCCGACGCTGCGGCTCGGCGTCACCGGCCTGTCGCGGGCCGGCAAGACGGTGTTCATCACCGCCATGGTGCAGGCGCTGGTCGAGGGCGGGCGGCTGCCGGTGTTCCGGGCCCAGGCGGAGGGGCGCGTCGCCCGGGCCTCGCTGTCGCCGCAGCCCGACGACACCGTGCCGCGCTTCGACTACGAGACGCATCTCGCCGACCTCGTCGGCCCTGACCGCCGCTGGCCGGATTCGACCCGCCAGATCTCCGAGCTGCGCCTCACCATCGAGTTCCAGTCGGCACGCCGCTTCGGCTCGGCCATGTCGACCCTGACGCTCGACATCGTCGACTATCCCGGCGAGTGGCTGCTCGACCTGCCGCTCCTGCAGAAGTCCTATGCCGAATGGTCGGCCGAGACCCTGGCCGCCAGCCGCGCCGGCTCGCGCCCGGCCCTGGCGCGCGACTGGCACGGCCATCTCGCCGGCCTCGATCCGGACGGGCCGGCCGACGAGACGGCGGCGCGCATGGCCGCGCAGCTCTTCACTGCCTATCTCCGCGCCGGCCGCGACGAGCGCTACGCCCTCTCGACCCTGCCGCCCGGCCGCTTCCTGATGCCGGGCGACCTCGACGGCTCGCCGGCGCTCACCTTCGCGCCGCTCGACCTGTCTCCCGGCAGCGACGTACGGCCGGGCTCGCTGCGCGCCATGATGGAGCGGCGCTACGAGGCCTACAAGCAGAAGGTGGTGAAACCCTTCTTCGTCGAGCATTTCGCCCGGCTCGATCGCCAGGTCGTGCTGGTCGACGCCCTGGCCGCCTTCAATGCCGGGCCGCAGGCGGTGCGCGACCTGGAAACCGCTCTGGCCTCGGTGCTCTCCGCCTTCCGGGTCGGCGCCAATTCCTGGCTCTCGGCCCTGTTCCGTCCGCGGGTGCAGCGGATCCTGTTCGCCGCCACCAAGGCCGACCACCTGCACCATACCAGCCACGACCGGCTGGAGGCGATCCTGCGCCGCCTCGCCGACGCTGCCATCGAGCGGGCCGCCTTCGCCGGGGCCGCGGTCGACGTGGTGGCGCTCGCCTCGGTGCGCGCCACGCGCGAGGCGACGGTGAAGCAGGGGCGGGAGAGCCTGCCCTGCATCATCGGCACGCCGGTGGCCGGCGAGCGCTCGCCGACCGAGGTGTTCGACGGCACGGCCGAGATCGCCGTCTTCCCCGGCGAGCTGCCCGCCGATCCCCAGGCGATCTTCTCGGAGGCCACCTTTGCCGGGCTGGAGAGCGGCGTGGGCGAGCGCGTCGACTACCGCTTCATCCGCTTCCGTCCGCCGCTGGTGGAGCCGGGCCGGGTGCTGCCGCATATCCGGCTCGACCGGGCGCTGGAATTCCTGATCGGCGACAAGCTGGCGTGAGGGGCGATCCATGACCGACGAACGCCGCGGGCCCCGCGCCTTCCGTCTCGACGATCCCCGGGTCGTGGTCGCCGATCCCGGCCTCGAGGCCCCGTCGCCGCGCCCGCGCGGCGCGGTGGTGGTGACGCCGGAGCCGGACAGCGCCGTCGAAGGCGCCGCAGCCCCGCCGCCCGTGCCGCGCCGCCGTTCGCGCTGGGGCGCCCTGTTCTGGAGCGCCGCCGGCGGCCTGGTGTCGCTGGCGGTCGGCCTGTCGGTGACCCGGCTGATCGATGACCTCTTCTCCTATGCCGACTGGCTCGGCTGGCTCGGCGCCGCGCTGGCGGCGCTCGCGGCCGTCGCCTTCCTCGCCATCGCCCTGCGCGAGGCCGCCGGCCTGATGCGGCTGGCGCGCATCGAAGGGCTGCACGACCGGGCGGTGGCCGCCATCGCCGCCGACGACCGCGACCTCGCGCGCAAGCTCACCGGCGATCTGGTGGCGCTCTACCGCGCCGACCCGCGCACGGCCCGGGCCCGCGCCGTGGTCGAATCCGCGGCGCGCGAGATCGTCGACGGCGCCGATCTCGTGCGCGTCGCCGAACGCGAGCTCATGGCTCCGCTCGATGCCGAGGCGCGTCGCCTGGTGGCCGACGCCGCCAAGCGCGTCTCGCTGGTGACGGCGGTCAGCCCGCGCGCCCTGGTCGACATCCTGTTCGTCGCCGGCGAGACGCTGCGCTTGGTCCGCCGTCTCGCGGTGCTCTATGGCGGACGGCCCGGCGGGCTCGGCCTGCTGCGCCTGCTGCGCCACGCGCTCGGCAACCTCGCCGTCACCGGCGGCATGGCCGCCGGCGATTCGCTCCTCAGCCAGGCGCTCGGCCACGGTCTCGCCTCGCGCATCTCCGCCAAGCTCGGCGAGGGGGTGCTCAACGGCATCCTGATCGCCCGGCTCGGCCTCGCCGCCATCAGCGCCACGCGCCCGCTGCCCTTCGCCGCCCTGCCGCAGCCGAACGTCGCTGATGTGGCGGGCGGCCTGTTCGCCAAGGCGGGCAACGGCGCCGAGGCTCGCGAGCAGGACTGAGGGCGCGGGATCGGTGCATCCGGCCCTCCCGGCGTTCGGCGGGGCGGCAAAAACTGCCCGGCCGCCGGCGCTTTTTGCCGCCCCGCGCGCGGCTTCCGCCCTGCAAGCTCCTGATTCCATGCGAGAAAAATTCTGGCACGGCCCCTGCAGCGCGCCGCCCGGGCCAGCGCGCCGTGTCGGCGTGCTGCAGGGGAGTTGAGTGGGATGGGCATTTTCAGCGCCTTGTCGACGGCCGTCAGCGGGTTGAGGGCGCAGTCCTTCGCCCTGGAGAACATTTCCGGCAACATCGCGAACTCGCAGACCATCGGCTACAAGCGCAGCGACACCAGCTTCCTCGACCTGATCTCGGCCGACGGCCCCGCCGCCTACCAGACCGCCGGCTCGGTGCGGGCGCTGACGCGCTCCAGCAACAGCGTTCAGGGCAGCGTGCAGAACTCGGACATCGCCACCAACATGGCGATCAACGGCGACGGCTATTTCATCGTCGGTGCCAAGGCCGGCTCGGCCGGCGGCGGTCCGGTCTTCGGCGCGGAGAGCCTCTACACCCGCCGCGGCGACTTCTCCCTCGACAAGAGCGGCTATCTCGTCAACGGCGCCGGCTACTACCTCAAGGCCTTGCCGGTCGATCCGGCCACCGGCAGCCCGTCCTCCGGCATGCCCGTGCCGGTGCAACTCACCAAGTCCTTCCTGGCGGCCAAGCCGACGCAGACCATCACCTATCGCGCCAACCTGCCGCAGTTCCCGCTGACCTCGCAGGCCGATGCCAGCGTCCCCGGCAGCGAGCTGCTGCCGGCCGGGCTGATCGACGGCACCGGCCCCGCCGGCACCTCGATCAGCGGCGACGAGCAGTCCAGCTTCCTGTCCAATTCGATCTCGGGCGGGGCGGTCACCGCCTATGACGCCAACGGCAATCCGGTGAGCCTGCAGCTGCGCTGGGGCAAGGTATCGGACTCGCCGGCGACCTGGAACCTGTTCTACCAGTCCAACACCTCGGCGACCGGCACGGACACCGCCTACCAGAACGTCGGCACCACCTTCACCTTCGACAGCGCCGGGCAGCTGACGTCGCCGACCGGCGGCTCGGTGTCGCTCGCCGGCGTGTCGGTCAACGGGGTCGGCCTCGGCGACGTCACCATGAACCTCGGCGCCAAGGGGCTGACGCAATATGCCGACGCCGGCGGCGCCGTGCAGGTCAACGCCCTGACGCAGGACGGCTATGCCGCCGGCGAGGTGATCAGCGTCGGCGTCACCGACGGCGGCCACGTCGTCGCCAACTATTCCAACGGCCAGACGCTGGAGATCGCCCGGGTGGTGCTGGCCACGTTCAACGGCCAGGACTCGCTGCAGAAGCGCGACGGCGGCGCCTTCGCGGAGACGCTCGATTCCGGCCCGCCGATCCTCGGCGGCAGCGCCGAGATCACCGGCTCGGCCACCGAGGCCTCCAACACCGACATCGCCAGCGAGTTCTCCAAGCTGATCGTCACCCAGCAAGCCTATTCCGCCAACACCCGCATCGTCTCGACCGCGGACCAGATGATGCAGGAAGCCCTCGGCATGAAGCGCTGAGCCGGCGGTGCGTCCTGGGGCATGATCGCTTCGAATTGGATTTGATCATGCTCTCCATCTCTTTGTTCTTGCGCATTTTTCTTCACGTGAACCGAGTGCGGGTTCGCTTGGGAATGCTCTAGCGAGGTCGGACCATGAGCTTGTCGAGCGCCATGCTGTCGGCCCTGTCCGGGCTGCGGGCGACGCAATCGGGCATGGGGGTGGTCGCCAACAACGTCGCCAATGCCGACACCCCCAACTACACGCGCAAGGTCCAGACCCCGCAGGAGGTGGTGTCGGGCGGCGTCGGCACGGGCGTGCGCGCCGGAGATGTGTCGCGCGTCCTCGACACGCTGGTGCAGAAGCAGCTCTGGACCGAGACGGCCGGCGGCACCTATGCCGCCACCAAGGCCGACTACCACGCCCGTCTCGACACGCTGTTCGGCACGCCGGGCAGCAGCACCTCGCTCGACGGCATCTTCAACGCCTTCACCCAGTCGCTGCAGGCGCTGGCCGCGACGCCGGACAGCGCCACGGCCCGCACCGGGGTGCTGGGCAGCGCCCGGGCGCTGGCCCAGCAGCTCAACAGCGCCACCGATACCGTGCAGTCCCTGCGCAGCAGCGCCGAGGCGCAGCTCGCCCAGGCGGTGCAGGACGCCAACGCCGCCCTGGCCGGCCTCAAGAGCGTCAGCGACCGCATCGACCGGCTGTCGGGTTCCGGGCAGGCGCCGGCGGCGCTGCTCGACGAGCGTGACGGCTATATCGCGCAGCTTTCCTCCCTGATGGACATCAAGGTCGCGTCCGCGGGCGGCAACAAGATCACGGTCACCACGGCGTCCGGCGCCCCGCTGTTCGACGGCGAGCCGGCCACGCTGTCCTTCGACGGCCGCGGCGAGCTCGGCGCCCGCGACCTCTACAGCACCGACCCGACGCAGCGCGGCGTCGGCACGATCACGCTGACCCCGCCGGGCGGCGGCGCCGCCACCGACATGATCGCCGGCAAGCAGATCCGCTCGGGCACCATCGGCGCGCTGATCGA
This sequence comes from Labrys wisconsinensis, assembly GCF_030814995.1. GTDB lineage: Bacteria > Pseudomonadota > Alphaproteobacteria > Rhizobiales > Labraceae > Labrys > Labrys wisconsinensis. The sequence continues at coordinate 196,642 of NZ_JAUSVX010000014.1, forward strand.
GCTCCGGGACGACACCCTGGTGCAGGCCCAGACCCAGCTCGACACCATCGCCGGGCAGATGTCGCTGGCGCTGTCCAACACCAACGTCGCCGGCACGGCCGCCACGTCGGGCGGGCAGGCCGGCTTCAGCCTTGATCTCTCCGGCCTGCAGCACGGCAACCCGCTGACCGTCTCCTATAGCGTCGGCGGCGTGGCGAAGCAGGCGGTGTTCGTCGAGGTCAGCCCCGACACGCCGTTGCCCCTTCCGGCCTCCGCCAATGGCGGCGCCTCGAACGTCACGGTTGTGGGCTATACCGGCGGCGCGGACGGGGCCCGCGCCGCCATTGCCGCCACGCTCGGCGCCGGCTTCACGGTGTCGGGAACCGGCTCGAGCGTCACGGTGCTCGACGACGGCGCCGCCGGCACGACCGACGTCACCGGCCTGTCCGCGTCGGTGACCTCGACGGCCCTGAGCGGGGCGGGGACGGCTCTGCCGCTGTTCGTCGACGGCAGCGGCGGCACGCTCTACACCGGCAGCTTCGACGGCGGCCTGTCGCAGCGCACGGGCCTGGCCGGGCGCATCGCCGTCAATGCGGGGCTGATCGCCGATCCCTCGCTGCTGGTGCAATACGATGCCGGCGTGCAGACCGGCGACGCCACGCGGCCGCAGGCCATCCTCGACGCCCTGACCAAGACGAGCATGGCGTTCCAGCCGGATACCGGCATCGGCGGCACCGGCAATCCCTATGCCGGCACGATCGGCTCCTTCACCCGGGCCGTGGTCGAGGCCCAGGGGCGCGCCGGCGAGGTCGCCAAGAACCTCAATGCCGGCCAGCAGGTGGTGGTGAACGCCCTGGCCGACAAGCTGTCGGCGAGCGCCGGCGTCAGCATCGACGCGGAGATGTCCAACCTCCTGACGCTGCAGAACGCCTATGCCGCCAATGCCCGCGTCATGTCCACCATCCAGGACATGATGAAGACCTTGATGAACATGTAGGAGTGACGCCCGTGCAGATCGGTTCCTCTTCGCTGCTCTCCGGCGCGCTCAGCCGCTCGATGAGCGACCTCAAGGCCTCGTTCAACACGCTGACCTGGCAGCTCTCCTCCGGCCAGGTGTCGCAGACCTATGGCGGGCTGGGTGCCGGCCGCTCGACCTCGCTGGCCATGCATGCCCAGATCAGCCAGCTGCAGGGCTATACCAACACGATCGCCAATGTCGACCTGCGCATCGGCACCGCCTCCACGGCGCTCACCCGGCTCAACACGCTGGCCTCCGAGCAGCGCTCGGGCACGACCCTCACCAACGCGACGATCGTCGCCGGCGGCCAGACGCAGGCCCAGATCGATGCGCGCTCGCGCCTGGACGAGGCCTTGTCCGTGCTCGGCACCGACGTCGCCGGCAGCTATCTCTTCGGCGGCCGGGCCACCGACAAGAACCCGGTGGCGAGCGCCGACACCATTCTCGACGGCGACGGCACGGCGCTCGGCCTGCGCGGCGTCATCGCCGAACGCCGGACGGCGGATATCGGCACGGTGAACCTCGATACGTCAGGCGCGGCCTCGGTCGGCCGGCTGAACGTCTCGGCCGCGGGCGGGAGCTCCTTCACCCTGGCCGAGGACGGCACCCACCCCTTCGGCTTCAAGCTCGTCGGCGGCTCGACCACCATGACGGGCGCGACCATCTCCACGCCGAGCGGCAGCCCGCCGTCGCAGACCGTCTCCCTCGGCGCGCAGCCGACCGACGGCCAGACGATCACCCTCACCATGGCCCTGCCGGACGGCACCACCACCGACGTCACGCTCACCGCCTCCGCCAACGCCTCGCCGGACGATTCCGGCCAGTTCCAGATCGGCGCCACGGCGGCGGAGACGGCGGCGAACCTGCGCAATGCGGTCCTCGGCCGGCTCGACACCGAATCGCAGACGACGCTCTCCGCCGCCTCCTCGGTGGTGGCGGCGCAGGACTTCTTCGCCGGCGGCCCGAACACCCCGCCCAAGCGCGTCGATATCACCCCGCCCGCCACGGCCGCGACGGCGACCGCGCTGCGGGACGCGACGCCGACCGACACGGTGGTCTGGTACCAGGGGGACGACGACCCGAGCGTCGGCGCCCGCCAGTCGGCGACGGCCAAGGTCGACACCTCGCTCTCGGTCGACTACGGCGTGCGCGCCAACGAGCCCGGCATCGCCAAGCTGGTCGGCACGCTCGCCCTGTTCGCGACGGAGGTCGCCCCGGCGGGCGACGCCAACGCGACGGCGCGCAACACCGCCCTGGCCGACCGGGTGCGCACCGCCCTGGCGCCCGACAACAGCGCCGGCTCGGTCACCGCCATCACCACCGAGCTCGCCGGGGCGCAGCGTGTGGCGGATGCGGCCAAGGACCGGCACAAGACCGCGATCGCCACCGCCCGGGACCTGGTCGCCGGCGTCGAGCAGAGCGACGACAACACGGTGGCCGCCTCGCTCCTGGCGGTGCAGACGCGCCTGCAGGCGAGCTACCAGATGACCTCGATGCTGTCCAAGCTGACGCTGGTGAACTTCCTCGGCTGAACGCCGGACCGCCGACGCCCGCGGGCGTCGCAAACGGCGATCCCCCCGGATCGGTGATCCGGGGGGATGATTGTGGCGGGTACGCAAAACCCGGTTCCCGCGCAATCCGGCGCCCCGTTGGCTTCCCCGCCCGCGGCTTGCCGATCTCGAAGCTGTCGTGGTTCAGGCCGGCGTGTTGAGGCCGCTGGCGAGTTCGCGATTGAGGTCGATGAGAATCTTGATCTTGTCGGCGGAGGGCGCCTGCGCCGTCTCCAGGATCTGGCCGAGGATGAAGATGCCGAGATTGGCGACGTTCTCGCGAATATTGGCCGGCAGCGGGTTGTCCGGATTGGTCACCGCCGTCAGCAAGAACGTCCAGAGTTTTCTGTTAAAATCGAGGGCGTTGGAAAGGTCGGACTTCTTGTTGTCCCAGTCGTCCTGCACGGCCTGAAGCTGTCTGGCGGCTTTGAGCAGCAGAGATGCCTCAAGTTCGCGAGGATTCATCGTCACGGTGGCGGTCTTATAGTAAGCGTTCGCTCCGCTTTGCATTCGCCATCAATTCCTGTTCATACTCGATCAAGTCGCGAGCATCCTTGAGAGCCTTGTACATGCTCCCAGTTAATATTTTGTTGTTGATGCTTTCAATGATCCGCAGCGTGGAGGGGGCGGCGACGATCAGCTCCCGGACCAGGCCGAAATAGGTGGCGTGGTGGTCGGCCGGGGTCTGGGAGAGGTACATGCTCTGCACGGCGAGATAGATGCGCTTGGCCACGGTGTCGGCGGCCTCCGGCGTCATGATGTCCTTCTCGCGCAGGAGCGGCGCCTTGCCGTCGATCATCAGCTTGGTGCGCCCGCCCTCGTTGGTGATCAGGCAGTCGCCGAGGATGATGCGCTCGCCCGGCTTGAGCTCCACCTTGAGGGACATGGCACCTCCTGCCGAATCGGTCTCGCCGGAGGGTACAGCGCGCCGTGGGAAAGAAAACGGCGGCGCCTTGCGGGCGCCGCCGTCTCGTGGTCGCGTGAACGGCCGGGCTCGCTCAGCGCAGGAACTGCAGCACGGTCTGGTCCGCCTGCGAGGCGAAGGACAGCGAGGTGGTCTGCAACTGCTGGCGGGTGTTGAGGGCCAGGAGGTTGGCGCCTTCCTCGTTGGTGTCGGCCAGGGTCAGGTTGTCGGCGCCGACCTGCAGCGTGTTGGTCAGGGCCTTGGTGAAGTCCTGCCGGTTCTGCACGATCGAGAGGTTCGAGCCGAAGGCCGAGGACTGCGAGCGCAGCGTGGTCAGGGCGTCGGAGAGCTGGTTGAGGCGATCGTCGAGCGCCGAGTCGGACCCGAACTCGTCCGCCGTCGCGGCGCTGATGCCGAGCGTCGTGGTGTTGATGCCGCTGGCGTTCGTCGACTGGATCGTCAGGCTCGAGGTCGAGGTCTCGTTGAAGTTGAGCTTCAGCTTGTCGCCCTTCAGCAGGTTGACGCCGTTGAAGGAGGCGTCGTCCACCAGCTTGTTGAGCTGGTCGCGAACGCTGTTGAACTGCGTCACCAGGTTGTTGCGGAAGTCGTTGCCGCCCACCGTCTTCACGCCGGAGCCGCCGTCGAACTTGCTGGTCGAGGCGTTGTAGCCGGTGATCGACAGGTTGGAGGTGAAGTCGTTCTCGATGCGCAGGTTGCCGCCGTCGTTGGAGGCGCGGACCTTGCCGGAGAGCTTGGAGTTGTTGTTGATCGCGTCGACCAGCTGGTCGACGGTCTTGGGCGTGGTGCTGACCGTGGCTGAGGTGGTGGCGGCGGTGAGGCCGGTGGCGGTGAGAGCGGCGGCGTCGCCGCCGACGGTGACGTCGTTGCCGGAGGCGTTGGTCAGCACCAGCTTGGTGCCGGCCGCGTCCTTGGAGGCGACGATGCCGGAGCCGCCGGTGGCGGCGTTGATCTTGTCGACGGTGGTGTCGAGCGTGTCGCTGGTGGTGAGGGCGACGGTCACGGCACTGCCGCCGTTGACGTCGTCGGCCTGCAGCGTCAGGTTGCCGGCGGAGGCCGGGGCGGCGAAGTCGCTGGCGCCGGTCACCGTGGTGGTGCCGTTCAGCGAGACGTTGACGGCGGTCGAGCCGACGGCGCCGCCGGCGAAGCTCAGCGACTTGACGGTCGAGGTGCCGATGGCGCTGGCGTCGACGGCATAGGATGCGCTCTTGAACGACTTGTCCTGGCGGGCCTGGCGCACGGTCGCCTGCAGCGACTCGATCGAAGAGGTGATCGCCGAGATGCCGTCATTGGCGGACTTGATCGTCTGGATGCCGTTGGAGATGCCGTCGAGCAGGGCCGAGAGGTCGCTCGAGCGGCTGGTCAGCGAGGCGGCGGTGAAGAAGTTCGACGGGTTGTCGAGCGCCGAGTTGACCTTCTTGCCGGTCGCCAGCCGCGTCTGCGTCTGGTTCTTGAGATCGGCGGTCTGCTGGAGGTTGAGCAGGTTCGAGCGGACGCCTGCCGAGAGGGTGATGTTCGATGCCATTTGCCTTCCCTTCCTAGGAAGCTTGAGCGCTCTCATCCTGAGAGCCGGCCATCGTTGTGTGCCGGGCCGCTAAGAAGGGGTTAAATCCGGCTGGTGCGCCGCCTTTGCGGCGGCTTTCGCGCTGGAATGGTAAATGCTGGGTTGAGACCGCGGCCGTGGTCAGGCCGTCTTCTCGATCGCCGTCCCGGTGGTCTCGGCCGTGGAGCGGGCTGTGTCCCCGGTCTGCCGGAGATAGGCCCGGAGATCCAGGAGCGACTGGTCGGGGATCTGCAGCAGGACCTCGCCCGTGGCCGGATCGATGCGCTTGAACACCAGCGCTTCGGTCTTGCGGTCGCGCTCGAAGCGCGTCTCGCTGCGCTGGAAAGCCTCCGCCAGCCGCGACAGCGTCGCCGCGTGCGGGGAGACGTCGGTGCGCACGACATCGCTTCCCGCCGCCGCCGAGACGCTCTGCCCTGCGGACAGCTCCGTCGTCACCGCATCGCGCGGTGCCAGCGCATCGAGCCGTGTCGGATGGACCGGCACGGCCGCAAACGATTGTCGCAGAACTCCAACATCCATCGCGATCTCCCGTCGCAGCGCAGGCGTTCCTCCCGCAGCCTGAACAGAGACGATTGCAAGCAAGTGTGAATCCCTTGTTAGGGAATAAGGTAAATCGCGGATCTTAACGAATCGACGTGTCAAATTTAACGAATTGCGGGCGCGACATCGTGAAAGACTCGCGACGTTGTTGGAAGGGCGCCGTCGTTGCTGCCAATTCCCCGGAGGCAGTCGCGCAGCGGGCAGGGGTCAGGAGGCCAGCGTCAGCTCCGTGTCGATCAGCTCGGCGACGTCCTCCGGATGATGGAACACGCCGATCATCGCCACGCCTTCCGCCTTCAGCGCGCCGAGGCGGCGGATCAGGGCGTGCCGCGCGCCGGCATCGAGGCTGGCGGTGGGCTCGTCGAGCAGCAGCAGCCGCTGCGGCAGCACCAGCGCGCGGGCGAGGTTGACCTTCTGCTGCTCGCCGCCCGAGAAGGTGGAGGGATAGGCGCGCCACAATTCGCGCTTCACCCCGAATTCATCCAGCCGGCGATGCGCCTCGTCGAGCGCCTCGGCCCTGGCCCAGCCGGCCCGGCGCAGCGCCTCGGCCACGATCTCGTCCGCCGCCACGCGCGGGCGGGCGACCAGGAACTGGGTGACGAAGCCGATGTCGCGCTGCCTGAGCGCGGCCACGTCGACATCGGCGGCGCGGGCGAGGTCGATCCGCCCCTCCGCCGCCTCGAACCAGATCCGGCCGCCCTTGGGCACATAGGTGCGATAGAGCGTGCGCAGCAGCGTCGACTTGCCGGCGCCGTTGCGGCCGCGCACCAGCAGGAACTGGCCGGGACAGAGCCGGAAGCTCACGCCTTCGAAGGCGAAGACACGCTGCTCGAGGTGATGGATGTCGAAATGCTTGGCGAGGTCCTCGACCTCCAGCACGGGGCGGGGCATGGCGGGCCTCACAGCTTGGCGTGGACGAGCGACTGCGTATAGGGGTGCTGGGGATCCTGGAAGATCTGGTCGGCCAGGCCTTCCTCGACCACACGCCCGCGCCGCATCACCATGACGCGGTCGGCCATGGTGCGGATCACGCCGAGATCGTGGCTGACCAGCACCATGGTGATGGCGCGCTCGCGCTGCAGGCGCTTCAGCGTGTCGAGCACCAGGGCCTGCACCGAGACATCGAGGCCGGTGGTCGGCTCGTCGAGCAGCAGCAGCGCCGGCTCGAGCGCGATCGCCTTGGCGAGCTGCACGCGCTGCTGCATGCCGCCGGAGAGCTCGATCGGCCTTGCGTCCATGCGTTCGAGCGGGAACTCGGAGGCATCAAGCGCATCCCGGGCCCGCGAGCGCAGGGCCGAGAAGCGCCGTTCGCCCGCGATCAGCAGGCGCTCGGCCACGTTGCCGGACGAGGAGTTGCGCATCAGCAGCCCCTGATGCGGATTCTGGTAGACGATGCCGATATGGCGCGCGCACAGCATCCGGCGCGCGAAGCGCTCGAGCGCGAAGAGATTGCCCTCGGCGCCGGCGACCGCGAGGCGGTAGTCGCCGGCGTCGGGGCTGTCCTCCAGGTTCATCATCCGGAGCAGGGTCGACTTGCCCGAGCCGGATTCGCCGACGATGCCGAGCACCTCGCCGGGATAGACGGTGGCATCGACGTCCTCGAGCGCCGTGACCGGCCCGAAGCGGCGGGAGATGCCGCGCATGGTCAGGACCGGTCCGGCGCGCATCAGGCGCGGCGGGTCGAGGTCGCGCCGGACGGGCGCCATCGCGGCGGTGCTCATCGCATCGCTCCGTCGCGGTACCAGGTCTCGCCGATGGTCACGCTCTCGCCTTCGGCGCGGCGCAGCGCCTTTTCGCCGAGGCCGCTGTCGGAGATCTCGAAGAGCGAGCCGCCATCGGCCTGCGGGATCTCGTTCATGAAGAAGCCCTCGAGCCCCGTGCGGGCGCAGGTGAGCCCGGCATGGTCCTCGATCCTGTAGGGCACGTCGGAGAAGGCCAGGGGCTCGACCCTGGTGAAGGGCGGCACGGCGTGGAGACGCTTCTCGCGGCCGGCCGAGAGCAGGGTGAGATGGCGCGCCATGTCGAGCTTCGGCACGTCCCAGCGCGGGATCGGCGAGGGCGTCATGACGTGCCGGCCGTTGACCAGCGAGGGATAGGAGGCTCCCTGCATGATGCGGCCGGCCCGCAGCATCTGCTCGTAGAGGATCAGCCAGAGCCGGGCATAGTCGGCATCGGCATGCATCTGCCGCGCCAGCGAGATGTGCGGCTGGACCGGCCGGAGCGGCTCGGGATTGGGAACCTGGAGCACGAGGATCTGGTCGTCCCGCATCACCTCCTCCGGGATGCGGTGGCGAGACTGGATGATCGTCGCCTGGCAGGTGTCGGTGGTCTCCCGCGCCCCCGACACTTTCGACAGGAAGCGCCGGATCGAGACGGCGTTGACGCCGTCATCCGCGCCCTGGTCGATGACCTTGACCACGCAGGCGGGGTTGAGCAGCGTCAGCGTCACCTGCAGGCCGCCGGTGCCCCAGCCGCGCGCCATCGGCACCTCGCGGCTGGCATAGGGCATCTGGCAGCCGGGCACGGCGATCGCCTTGAGCGTCTTGCGACGCAGCTCCCGCTTGGCCGAGGGGTCGAGGAAGCCGTAGCTCATCGGCTGCCACGGCCTGGTGAGTTGCGCCAATCCGCTCATTCCGCCGGCTCCCTTTCCGGTTCGTCGACTTCGGCGGCCGCCTTCGCCTGCCGCGCGCCGCGCAGGGCGTCGAGCGCGGACTGGAAGGTGACGTAATGCGGCAGCTTGAAGTGCAGGCAGAAGCCGGAGGCCTCCACCGGCTCGGTGTGGTAGAGGAAGAACTCCTCCTCCAGGGCCGAGCCGATCTCCGCCTTCGCGGCATTGAGATCGAGCGTGCCGCCGGCGATGACCTTGACCTCGTTCCAGCCGAGCGTGGCCGAGAAGCCGAGATCGATCGTGTCCGTGCCGCCCTTCGCGGCGATCTCGGCCTGCGAGACCTTGACCCGCCCGGCCGAGAAGACCGTTCCGCGGGGATGCGAGACCCTGACCTCGGCCTCGGCCAGCCTGAGCTCGTTGACCGTCGGATGGGCCGGGCCATAGCCGCGCATCGCGGCATAGCCCAGGGCCAGGACGCCGCCGGTATCGGCGCGGGCGAGGCTCTGCAGCCGGTGCGCGCGGCCCGCCGGAAACAGCAGCGGCTCGCGCGTCAGATCGGGGATGTCCTCCTTGGCGACCTCTTGGCGCGCCGGCGTGGCGACCAGGCCTTCGGCCCTCAGCCAGTCGGCGAGCAGGGGTTGGCGGGCCGGGGCGGGATCGGCGGCGGGCTCCACCGGATCGGGGGCGAAGCGCTCGCCTTCCAGCACCTCGGTGCGCAGGATCCGGTGGGAATAGTCGAGCGTCGGCCCGAGGATCTGGCCGCCGGGAATGTCCTTGAACGCGGCCGAGATGCGGCGGTGGACGAAGAGCCCGTCCTGCGTCAGCGGCTCGGCGACGGCGAGCCGCGGCTGGGTCGTCCGCCAGGCGCGCAGCAGCAGCACCGCCTCGTAGAGGTCGCCGCCCGCCTGCGCCAGCGCCAGCGCGGCGAGATCGGGCGCATGGAGCGAGGCCTCGCCCATGATCCGGTCGACGAGCCAGGGCAGGGCGCGTCCGATCTCCGCGACGCGGCGCGCATCGATGGCGCCGAGGCCCTGGCGATAGAGCCGCTCGGATTGTTCGATCGCCCGCTCGCCGCCGCGAGCCGCCACATAGGCCATCAGAGCACCTCCACCAGGGTCGAGCGCGGCAGGCAGACCACCCGGCGCCCCTCGACGAGCACGAGCTCGAAGCCGGCCGGATAAGGGATGCGCGCCCGCGCCGCCCAGAAAGCCGGAGCGATCGCGGGGGCGATGGTCACGGCCCCGTCGACGCCGGGCCCGGTCAGCCGCAGAAGCCGGCCGCCGGCGAGCGTCACGGACGCCACCACCGTCGCGCCCTGGTCGGGATAGAGCGCCGAGCCCGCCGCCACCGAAGCCGCGACGGCCGCCGTCAGATCGCCGGACAGGAAGAGATGGTCGGCCTCCTCCAGGGCGACAAAGGCCGCGCCGGTGCGCGCCAGCGGCTCGCGCAACCCGGCATCGTCGCAGTGGATGCGCGTCTCCAGATCGACGAGCGCGAGGGCGACGGGCAACAGGCCGGTGTCCGGCAGCAGCCGCGCCGTGCCGGGCCTGGCCATGGCCCACATCACCGCCTCGAAGGTGGCGTTGTCCCGACGCTCGTCGGCGTCGGGAACCGGGAAGACGGCCGCGTTCATCCGAAGGTCTCCATCTCGACGCGGGTCGCCTCAACCGCGCGCAGGGTCCGGCGGTCCGTCTCGGCGAGGATCGCGGCCTCGGCTTCGACGAAGGCGCCGATCCGCTCCTGCGCCATGCCTGCGAAGGCGGCGGCATCGATCAGCGCCATCGCCATGGCGTGCTCGAGGTCGCGGCCGACGACCATCCCGTAACCCTGGACGCCGGCCAGCTTCACCTGCGCCTCCGCGACGAGCACCTCGCCGAGATGGAAATCGACGCCGCGGACGGTGTCGCGCATCGGCACCATGACGAGGCCGGTGCGGCTCCTGAGCACTTCCACGGTGCCGAGCTCGGGCAGGAGCTCCTCCGCGAACGCCTTGATCCGGCCCGCATCGCCGTGGGCAAGCGTCTCCAGCAGGCGGCGATGGGCTGCCTGTCCGTCGTCGATCGTCATGGCTCTGTCCCTCCTGCCGCTGCGAGAAGCGCTATTCGGCGTCGCCGCCGCGATGGGGGAAGCGGACCGGGCCATCGTCCACGCCCTCGAACACGAACTGGACCCGGCTCGCGGCCCAGATGCCCTCGGCGTGGCCGATCGGCACGCCTTGCCCGTCGACGTCGACCTTGCGCACGACCAGGACCGGCTGATCGATGTGCTGCTGGAGGAGCTCGGCCTCCTCCTCACGCGCCCGGCGGGAATGCACGCTGGTCGAGTGGCGGAAATATTCGGTGACGCCATGGGCGTGATAGGCCTCCGTAACCGACAGGCCTTCGCGACGCAGCCGCGCCCAGTCGGGAAACCGGATGGCGCATTGAAAGCTGAAGCCAAGATTGATCGGCACGCCGTCGGCCATGTCCCGCCGCAGCAGGCGGTGCACGGGCGCGCCTTCGGCGAGCCCCAGCGCCTCGGCGACAGCGGGCGAAGCCGGCACGATATCCTCGGCGATGGTCTCGCCGCCCGGCTCGAACCCCTGGGACAGCAGGTTCTGCCGGAAGCGCGTGCGCCGACCGACGTGATAGTTCAGCTTCGGCGCATCCTCCACGAAAGTCCCGCGGCCCTGCTCGACGCTCAGCTTGCCTTCCATGGCGAGCGCCGCCATGGCGCGCCGCACGGAGTGGCGGCCCGCGTCGAACATGCGGCAGAGCTCGGGCTCCGTCGGCAGCCGGGTGCCGGGGCGGAGCGTTCCCGCGGCAATCTCATCCGAGATCCGGTCCCGGATAGCCCGCCACGCATCCCTGCCCATCCGACGCCCCAATTCATCCGAATGAATCCAGGCTGGAGCAGGCGTGCGACACGCGTGTGACGGGCTCGCGATCTCGACCGGCGATCCGCCCGGCTTCAGGCGCGGGGCTGCCGCGCGAGCCAGTCGGCGGTCCTGCCGGAGGCCATGGCGACGGCCCCGGCGATCCCGAGCCCGTCGAGCAGCGCCAGCGCCAGGGCGCCGCAGAAGCGGTCGCCCGCGCCGATGCTGCTGCGCAGCCCGTCGACCGGCTTCGTGGCAACGGTGACGGACGTGGTGCCGTCATGGATTGTGACGGGGCGCGGCCCGTCGGTGACGACGAGCGCCTTGAGCCGGCTGCCGGCGAGCGCCGTCGCGCGCGTCCAGACCGCGCCGACATCCGGGCCGACGTCGGCGCGCGAGGAGACGACGTAGTCGGCCGGTCTCACCGTCGCCGGCCGCAAGGGCAATTGCGAGATCACCAGCGGAATCTGCGCAAGCACGTGTCGCAGGCCGTCGTCGAGCCCGAGGGCATTGACATAGGCGGCGGCCACCTCCGGCGCCGCCACAAGGCGCAGCGGCTGCCGGCTGGCGCGCGCGGCAAAGAGGATCGTGCGCTCGCCGCCCGGATCGAGCAGGATGTCGGGCGGCTCGGTCTCGCCCGCCAGCAGCTCGACGTGCTGCGTCTCGAAGCCGAGCTCCCTCAGCGCCTCCAGGGCCGACAGGCCGAGCGCGTCCTGCATCAGGCGGGAGACCAGCACGACGCCGGCGCCCAGCTCGAGCAGCGCGCTGCCGGTGTGAAAGCCGCCGCCGCCGAGTTGCACAGTCTTGTCGCGGACCTGCAGCCGCCCGCCGGGGACCAGCGGGGCTTCGAGCCGCCAGATCCGGTCGTGATTGACGCTGCCGACGACGAGGACACGGTGCATGACAGCCTCTGGGGCGCTCGGCGGCTCTCGATGCCGGGGGCGAACGCGGCCCACGATGAAGCGCTGCGCGATCGGGAACAAGACCAGCGCCTGTCGCGACTGGGCCACAAAACATTCGAATGATTTGTGGCGCGGCTCGATCACAGCGATGTGACGCCGGCGTCGAAAGGGGCCGGGGAGGCGGGCCGCAACGGTCGAGACCACCGGTTTCCGGAAGGGCCCGAGGACGACGCTGGCCGACCGCCCCCGACCCTCGGGTTGGCCGGCTCCCACATTCGCCCGGTCCTGTGCCAAGATTCCTGCGCGTGCACGCACAAAACGCCACACCATGCCGTCCGGTTTGGGGTAAACCACTCCCCTGCAGTGAGCGGGGCGGATCCGCTCGGAACCAGAAGCGGTCGATCGATGAGTTACCAGAGTGCACAGCCTTTCCCGTTCGAGAAGAGCCCGAGCGCCGTTGCGGCGGCCGAGCGCGAAGCGCTGCTTCGCAATCCGGGCTTCGGCCGCGTCTTCACCGACCACATGGTGACGATGCGCTATTCTCAGGAGCACGGCTGGCACGACGGGAAGATCGGGCCGCGCGGCGCCTTCCCGCTCGACCCGGCCACGCTGGTGCTCCACTATGGCCAGGAGATCTTCGAGGGCATGAAGGCCTATCGCCTGCCGGACGGCGGCGCTTCGCTGTTCCGGCCCGATGCCAATGCGCGCCGCTTCCGCAGCTCGGCCGAGCGTCTCGCCATGGCGCCGCTGCCGGAGGAGCTGTTCCTGCAATCCGTGCGGGCGCTGGTGCGGACCGAGCGGGACTGGATCCCCGCGGCCGAAGGCGCCTCGCTCTATATCCGGCCGTTCATGTTCGCCACCGAGGTCCTGCTCGGCGTCAAGCCGTCGGCCGAGTATCTCTACTGCATCATCGCTTCGCCCGTGGGCTCCTACTTCAAGAGCGGGGCGCCGGCGGTGACGCTCTGGGTGTCCGAGACCTACACGCGGGCGGCTCCCGGCGGCACCGGCGCCGCCAAATGCGGCGGCAACTATGCCGCCAGCCTCGCCGCCCAGGCCGAGGCCACCGCCGAAGGCTGCGAGCAGGTGGTGTTCCTCGATGCGGTGGAGCGGCGCTGGGTCGAGGAGCTCGGCGGCATGAACGTGTTCTTCGTCTTCGACGACGGCTCGCTGCAGACGCCGCCGCTCGGCGGCACGATCCTGCCGGGCATCACCCGCGATTCGCTGATCGTGCTCGCCCGGGATCTGGGGTTGACCGTGCGCGAGGAGCCCTATGCCATCGATCAGTGGCAGGCCGACGCGCGGAGCGGGCGGCTGACCGAGGCCTTCGCCTGCGGCACCGCGGCGGTGGTCACGCCGATCGGCACGGTGAAGGGGCGCCGGCACGGCTTCACCATCGGCGAGGGCGGCGCCGGGCCGGTGGCCGCCCGCCTCAAGGCGGCGCTGCTCGACATCCAGAACGGACGGGCTCCCGACCGCCACGGCTGGCTGGACCGGCTGGCCTGAAGGGGCCGACCGCGCCCTTGCACGGATCAGGAGTTGCGGACGTGACGCAGACGACAGGGGGCCTCGGCTCTCCGCCGCAGGAGGCGGTCGGCTTCATCGGCCTCGGCGTGATGGGCCGGCCCATGGCGCTCAACCTGGCCAGGGCCGGCACCCCGCTGGTCGTCTGGAATCGCTCGCCGGACGGTGCCGCGGTGCTTGGCGCGGCGGGCGCGAGCGTGGTCTCGGACGTTGCGGCGGTGTTTGCCCGCGCCCGCGTGGTCATCCTGATGCTGGCCGACGAGGCGGCGCTGGACGCGGTGCTCGGTCGTGGCACGCCCGGCTTTGCGGCGCTGGTCGCCGGCCATGTCCTCGTCTCGATGGGATCGAACGCGCCGGGCTATTCTCGCGATCTGGCGACCGACATCCTCGCGGCGGGCGGGCGCTATGTCGAGGCGCCGGTGTCCGGCTCGCGCAAGCCTGCCGAGGCGGGCGAGCTCGTCTGCCTCATCGGCGGCGAGCCGGACACCGTCGCAGAGGTTCGCCCGCTGCTTGCGCCGATGTGCCGGGAAACGCTGGCGTGCGGCCCGGTCGGCCATGCGCTCCTGATGAAGCTGGCGGTCAATCTCTATCTCAACACCATGCTCGCCGGCCTCGCCGAGGCCGTGCATTTCGCCGACCGGCACCGGCTAGACCTTGCCACGTTCGAGGCTGCGATCGGCGCCGGCCCCATGGCCAGCGACGTGACGCGCGTGAAGCTTCCCAAGCTGGTCGCGCGCGATTTCTCGGTGCAGGCGGCGACGGCCGACGCCTTCAACAGCACCCGCCTCATTGCCGCTGCCGCACGTGCCGCCGGGCTCGCCTCGCCGCTGCTCGACCTCGCCAGCGCGCTCTACGGCGAGAGCGTCGGGCTCGGCAACGGCCGGCTCGACATGGTGTCGGTCCTGGCGGCGATCGAGGCCCGGACGGAGGCGATCGCCGCCGCCCCGGCCGCCGGTCGGGAGGCCTGAGCGGGCGCCGGTCAGGCGCGCTGCTGCCTCGCCGAGACGAGCCTGTTCCGGCCTCGCCGCTTCGCCTGGTAGAGGAGCCTGTCGGCGCCGCGTATGGCGACGTCGAGATCTCTGTCGACGGGATAGAGGCCGCCGGAAACCGTGATCTGGCGGTCGGGAAGGATCGTCGTCGCCGCGACCGTCTCGCGCAGGCGATCGATGATCGCTTCGGCCTGGGCGATCGTCGTGTCCGGCATGTGGATGGCGAATTCCTCGCCGCCCCAGCGTGCGACCATGTCGGTCGCCCGGATATGGTGCCGGATCAGCCTTGCGACGGCCTTCAGCGCCTCGTCGCCGGCGAGATGGCCGAGCTCGTCGTTGACCGCCTTGAAGCGGTCGATGTCGATGAGCGCGATCGTGCCGCGCGACGCGCCGACCTGCTGGAGGAGGGCCCGCCGGTTGGCGACACCCGTCAGGGGGTCCTGGTTGGCCTGCTCCTGCGCCTCCTTGAGCAGGCGCTCCGCCGTGTCGATGGCCCATTTCGCCGAGGTCGCGAGCTTGCCGATCTCGTCCTCCGACCGATGCGTGATCTCGACCACCCGCCCATGTTCGGAGAATGCGTGGAGAGCATCCGTGATGGCGACGATCGGCGTCGTCTCGCGATGGATGGCGAAGAGGCTCACCACCGTCGCCGCCAGCGTCGCCCCCAAGAGAACCAGCAGGCTGACCACGCTGATTTTTTGGGCACTGATAATATAGACGGCCAATGCCGATATGAGCGGCAAGTGTGTCGATAGAAAAACAATCAGAAAAAGCCGGAGGGAAAGGGAGCGTCGCACGAGCATACGGCAGGAGGCCCTTCATTTGTCGACAGTGATGTCGAAAATGTCCTTGCGATTGCGTTTCCGATATCAGGTTAGCTGTGCATTGCGCTGCGAGGCAAGGGTGCGTTCGGTCTCGGCCATGCCCGGCGGGCTGTTCCGATCGAGCATGGTTAAGCGTCGGTGTCGCACATTCGCCCGATGCGATCGAGCACGGCGGACGCCGCGGCCGGACGTTCGTCTCGTCGGCTGCAACGAGCTTCCGGGGCCGGCGGGCGGGTCGTGGACGCCCGCCACCGGCATCCCGTGAGGCCTCTCACAAGGAGCGGGACACCGCGATCGGGCGGGCGGCGTTGCGGGTCGTCGCCGAGATGGCGCCGGCGGCGCCGTAGGTCCTGGCGGAATTGCGCGTCGCGACCTCCTCCGCCACGCCGCGCACCAGCGTCTCGGAGACCGAGCGCGCCGTGGCGAGCACCGCCATGTTGACCTGCAGCTCGCTGCGGAACGCTTCGTGCCGGCGCCTGAGCTGCTCGACCAGCACGGGCGCATAGCGCCCGACGATCGCGGCATGGCTGCGCAGGGTCTCCAGCGCCAGGGCATATTGGCGCGACAGCTCCGCCTTGCTGTCGTGCAGATCGGTCGCCGCGCGGAGCTGCGCGGCCCGCACCAGGCGCGTCTCCTCCGCGACGATCGGCGCGAGGCGGTCGAGGATGCCGCCGATCTCGGCGCAGAGCCTCTCGGCATCGGCCCGGCCGGCGATGCTGCGTGCGGAGAGGGCGAGCGGCTCGCGTTCCGTCATGGCGGTTCCTTTCTCTTCGGCGTGTGGTCAGGCGCCCGCATGTTCCTGCAGGGCGAGAATGTCGCGATAGACGTTGTCGGCGACGCCGATGCCGCCCGACTTGGCGATGGTGCCGGCATATTGCTGCACCAGGAGGCTGCGCCAGGCGCTGCCGGCCTCGCCCTCGCCGAGCGGGCCTTCCTTGCCGAGGCCGGCGAACATCTCCTGCACCATGGTCTGCAGGAACACCGACTCGAAATCCTCGGCCTGGGCGCGGGCCTTCCCCTGGGGCGAGCCGGCCGCGGCGCCGCGGCCGGTGTCGGTTGCGGCGGCGATGCGGGCGCCGGCGGCGTAGAGCGGCAGGCCGGCCATCACATCACCTCGATCTCGGCCTGGAGCGCGCCGGCCGCCTTGATCGCCTGCAGGATCGAGATCAGGTCGCGCGGCCCGACGCCGAGGGCGTTGAGGCCGTCGACCAGCTCGCGCAGCGTCACGCCCGGGCGGATGGTGGCCAGGCGCCGGCCCGAGCTGTCGTCGACGCTGATGCCGGTGCGCGGCACCGCCACCGGCGGCGCGTTGGTGAAGGGCGCCGGCATCGCCACCTGCGGCGTCTCGGTGATGGTGACGGTGAGGTTGCCCTGGGCGATCGCCACCTCCGAGACCCGCACGTCCCGGCCCATGACGATGATGCCCGACTGCTCGTCGATCACCACCTTGGCCGGCAGGTCCGGCTCGACCCGGAGCTGCTCCACCTCGGTCAGGAGCTGCACGATGTTGCCGGCGTAGCGGTTCGGCACGCGGATGGCGACCGTGCCGGGATTGGTCGGCTCGGCGACGCGCTGGCCGATATATTCGTTGATGGCGGCGCCGATGCGCTTGGCCGTGGTGAAGTCCGGGTTGCGCAGGGCAAGGCGCAGCATCGTCAGCTTGGAGAAGTCGAAGGCGATCTCGCGCTCGACGACGCCGCCATTGGCGATGCGCCCGACCGTCGGAACGCCGCGGGTGACCTTGGCCGCCGCGCCCTCGGCCTGGAAGCCGGCAATGGCGACGGACCCCTGCGCCACCGAATAGACCTCGCCGTCGGCGCCGAGCAGCGGGGTCACCAGCAGCGTGCCGCCCTGCAGGGACTTGGCGTCGCCGAGGGCGGAGACGCTGACGTCGATGCGCGTGCCCTGCGTGGCGAAGGGCGGCAGGTTGGCGGTGACCATCACCGCCGCGACATTGCCGGTGCGCAGATTGGCGCCCCGGGTGTTGACCCCGAGCCGCTCCAGCATGGCGGTCAGCGACTGCTTGGTGAAGGCGGCGTTGTTGAGAGTGTCGCCGGTGTTGTTGAGGCCGACCACCAGTCCGTAGCCGATCAGCTGATTCTCGCGCACGCCTTCGATGTCGACGAGGTCCTTGATGCGGGATTCGGCCTGCGCCGGCGCGGCCGCGAGGGCGAGAGCCATGGCGAGAGCGGCGAGGGCGAGGCGGGCGGGGAGGGGCAAGCGCATGGCGAACCTGACGATCGTGCCGGCGCCGCCGGCATTGCACCTTCAGGCTTGCAAGGCTTCTGCCACTTCAGGGAAGTTTCTCAAGATATTGATAAAATTACATATTATTCCGAATAGCCTGATGCCACCCCGGCCCTGGGCGGCAGGCCCTGCCGGCCCCGGTCGGCAAGAATTGCCGGCTTCTTTACGCCGCGTTAACCCTGTCTGCCGATAAATCCGACACCTTACATCGCTCGGGGGCGGCATGCATATCGACGGCGCGGGGCGCGTCAGGGACCAGAGGCCGCTCGGCGCGGCCGCCCGTCCGTCCGGAGCGGGAGCCGCCTTCTCCCTGGGCGTGACGCAGGGCGGCGCCGAGCCGGCCGCGGCCCGCTCGGCGCCGGCGCTCGCCGGCCTCGATGCCATGCTGGCGCTGCAGGCGGTCGAGGATCCGCTCGCGCGCAGGCGCAAGGCGTTGCGCCGCGGCCGCCGCCTGCTCGACCTGCTCGACGGCCTCAAGGTCGCCATGCTCGACGGTGCGGTATCCGCCGCCGACATCGGCCATCTCGCCGCCCTGCTGCACGACAGCCGCGAGGGGGTGGACGACCCCGGGCTCGAATCGGTGCTGGCGGAGATCGACGTCAGGGCGGCGGTCGAGCTCGCCAAGCTCGATCGGGCGCGGACCTGACGCTCAGGAAGCCCCGGACGGCGCGTCAATTCGTCGTTCGGATGACGTTCTTCGCGATTGTCCCGGCCGCGATGTCCGACTATAGACCACGCCTTGAGGTGCAGTGGAGAGTCGGCAGATGATGTCGATGAGTTTGGACGCTGACTACCGTCCGAGTGACGACGAGCCCTTTATGAACGAACGGCAGCGCGACTATTTCCGTCGTAAACTGCTGAGCTGGAAGCAGGACATCCTCCGGGAAGCCCAGGACACCATCGCCAACCTGCAAGCCGAGAACGAGAATCATCCCGACCTGGCCGATCGTGCCTCGTCGGAGACGGATCGGGCGATCGAGCTTCGGGCACGCGACCGCCAGCGCAAGCTGATCTCCAAGATCGATGCGGCGCTGACGCGGATCGAGGATGGGTCCTACGGCTATTGCGAGGAGACGGGCGAGCCCATCTCGCTCCGCCGCCTCGATGCCCGCCCGATCGCGACGTTGTCGCTGGAGGCGCAAGAGCGGCACGAGCGCCGCGAGCGCGTCTACCGCGACGACTGAGAAAAAACCCGGCTTCGAGCCGGGTTTTTCTTGGGCGCGCGTGGCGGCCCAGTCTCGGCGGCGCCATTTGTCGCGTCCGCCGTGCTTGACTTCCGCCGCGGCGTCCGCTCGACATCGTGCGATGTCCGAGCCACGGCACAGAACCCTGACGCGCAAGGCGGCGCGCCGGCCGTCCCGATGGGGCGGGCGGCGTGCAGGGCTGCGCTGCGGCCTCGCCGCCCTGCTGGTCGTCGCGCTGGTGCTCGGCGGCCTCGGCCGCATCGCCATGGCGCAGGCCGGCTCGGGCCATGCGCGGGTGGTGATCGCCGGCATCGCCGTCTCGCTGTGCGAGACCGGCGCCGATGCCGCGTCGGCCCCGGACAAGGACGCGCATCACGACTGCGACCAATGCGCCCTGCGGCTGACGGCCGTCCTTGCCGCGCCGCCCCCCGTCTCCGTGCCCGTCCGGTTGGCGACGGCGCTGACCCTGCACTCCGCCGGGCCGGCCGTCGCGGCGGGCGGGCCGACCTGGCCGGCACACCGGGCCCGGGGCCCGCCGGTGGCCTGAGCCCAAGCCGCGTCTCGTGGCTTCAGCCACGACTTGATGCTGCTCGGACTGCCAAGTGTCAGCAGGTTCGGGAGAACCTGCTCAGCCACCATCCCGTTCCATCTCCATCGCCACCGGGCGCGGCTGCGCCCGTGCCGATGTCCAGGATATCATCATGCACCGGTCCATTCTCGCGAGCACGCTTGCGCTTCTCCTCGTCTCGACCCCGGCCCTGGCCCACCAGGCCAGGATCGGCAATCTCGTCATCCACCATCCCTGGACCCGGGCGACGCCGTCGGGCGCGGCGGTTGCCGGCGGCTACACCATCATCGAGAACACCGGCAGGACGGCCGACAGGCTGGTCGGCGGCGGCATCGGCGCCGCGGCCGGCTTTGCTCTGCACGACATGGCGATGAAGGACGGGGTGATGTCGATGAGCCCGGTCGAGGGCGGGCTGGAGATCCCCGCCGGCGGCAAGGTGGAGCTGAAGCCGGGCGGCCTGCACATCATGTTCACCGGGCTGAAGCACGCGCTGAAGGAGGGCGAGATGGAGGAGGGCACGCTGGTCTTCGAGAAGGCCGGCACCTTGAAGCTCGACTTCATGGTCGAGGCCATGGGGGCCAAGGGCGGCCACGGGATCATGGCAGGCCATGATGACATGGCCGGCGAGTAAGGCAGCAGACAGATCCCTTCGAGAGACACATCGATGTCGTCGCGCACGAGAATGATCGCCTACGCCGTCTGGGGCGCCACGGTGCTGGCCGTGGCCGTCCTGGCGCTGGGCTACACCCAGTTCGGCTGGTTCGCTTCGAGCGGGCCGGCGCTGACCAGCTCGATCGGCGGGCCGTTCACCCTGGTGGACCAGAACGGCCGCGCCGTCACCGAGAAGACCTTCCTCGGCAAGCCGACCGCCTATTTCTTCGGCTATACCCATTGCCCCGACGCCTGTCCGACCACGCTGATGGACATGACCGACCGCCTGAACGCGCTTGGGCCGGACGGCGACAAGTTCAACGTCGTCTTCATCTCGGTCGACCCGGAGCGCGACACCAGCGCGCTCCTGAAGCTCTATCTGGAGAGCTTCGACCCGCGCATCACCGCCGCCACCGGCACGCCAGAGGCCATCGCCTCGGTGATCAAGGCCTTCCACGTCTATGTCCGCAAGGTCGGGGAGGGCGATGGCTACACCTTCGACCATTCCACGGCGGTCTATCTCATGAACGCCAAGGGCGACCTGGTGACGCTGATCGACTATCAGGAGGCCAGGGACGCGGCCATCGCCAAGATGCGGCGGGCCCTCGCCTCGTGAGGCGCCTGCTCGCCGTCGCCGCCGCGCTCCTCGCCGGAGGCGCGGTGGGCGTGCTCGCCCCGCGCCTTCTCGCCGACCGGCCGGCGCCGTCCGCGCCGGCCGAGGTGCCGGCGATGCCGCCGGCCGCCAGCTTCGACCCGGTGTTCGAGCCCTGCGCCCATTGCCACCAGATCGGCGTGGGGGCCCGCAGCAGCACCGGGCCGGCGCTCGAGGGCGTGATCGGGCGGCGGGCCGGCAAGGCCGCCGGCTATCCCTTCTCGGCGGCGATGCGCGGCAGCGGCCTCGTCTGGGACGAGGCGAGCCTGTCGCGCTTCATCGAGGACCCGCAGGGCCTGGTGCCCGGCACCCGCATGATCTTCACCGGCATCGACGATCCCGAGCGGCGCGCGGCGATCGTCGCTTATATCGCCAAGGCGGGCGGCCGGCCCTGAGCCGGCCGGTCCTCATTTCACCGAGCCCGCCGTCAGGCCCTTGACGATGTAGCGCTCGAGGAACACCGCGATGATGGCGAGCGGCGCGATCGCCGCGGTGGAGAGCGCCGCCATCGACCACCAGTTGATGCCCTGCGATCCCGTCTGGCTCGCCACCATCACGGGCAGCGTCTTGGCATTGGAGCTGGTGAGCAGGGCAGCGAAGAAATACTCGTTCCAGCAGATCACCACCGAGAGGATGAAGGCCGCCACCATGCCGGGCAGGGCGATCGGCAGCACGATGCGGCCGAAGGCGCCCCAGATCGAGCAGCCGTCGACATAGGCGGCCTGCTCCAGCTCGTTCGGGATGGCGTCGAACTGGTCGCGCATGATCCAGATCACGATCGGCAGCACGGTAAGGGTGTAGAGCGCGATCAGGCCGATGCGGGTGTCGAGCAGCGCCAGCTCCTTGTAGAGGACGAGGAAAGGCATGGCGAGCACGACGGGCGGCAGGATCAGCTGCGACAGGAAGAAGAACGAGATGTCCTTGTTGCGCCAGAACAGGAACTTGTAGTCGAAGCGGCTGAGGCCATAGGCGGCGAGCGAGCCGATCGCCACCGCCAGGAGCGAGGCGCCGACCGACATCACGATGCTGTTCTCGAAGCGGGCGAGGAACTCGTCGCGCACGGTCGAGGTCTGGAACAGCGTGTCGGGCGAGAGGCCGAGGGAGCGCCAGCCCTTCCAGTCCGGCTTGAAGTCGAGCCAGGGGATGAGGTGGCCCTGGGTGACGTCGACCGCGACCTTGAACGAGGTCGTCACCGTCCAGTAGATCGGGAACAGCGAGATGAACGCCCACAGGATCAGCGCGCCGTAGACGAGGCAGCGCAGCAGCGTGTGCCGGGCGAGGCCGGCCGAGGGCCGCATGCGCCGCGCCGGGGCCGAGGGGAGCGAAAGGCTTGCCAAGCGGGGCGGCTCCATGACGGGTCAGGTGGTCTTGCGCATCCAGCGGCTGGCCAGGGCCAGCAGCAGGGTGACGAAGATCACGATCAGGACGAAATAGAACTCGGCGAGCATCGTGCCGTAGCCGACATTGGAGCGGTCGCGGTACTCGCGGAAGATGAAGCTCGACACCGTGTCGGTGGCCCCGCCCGGCCCGCCGGCGGTGACGTTGATGACGATGTCGGCGAGCTTCAACTCGAAGATGATGCGCAGGATCACCGCCGTGACGCTGACGGGCAGCATCAGCGGGAAGGTGATCAGCCGGAAGGACTGCCAGGCGCCGGCGCCGTCGACCTTGGCGGCCTCGATCACCTCGCGCGGCAGCGCTTGCAGGCCGGCGAGCAACAGGATCATCACAAAGGGGATCGAGACCCAGGCGTCCATCGCCATGATGCTGAGCCGCGCGATCCAGGGGCTGGTGAAGAAGGATGGATTGTCCCAGCCGACGAAGCGGGCGAAGGTCGCCGCCGGGCCGAAGCGGTATTCCATGATCGACTTGCCGATCATCCAGCTCACCGCCACGGGGCTGAGCATGAAGGGCAGCAGGAAGACGACGCGGAAGAATTTCCGCGCCCGGATGTCGGCGTTGAGCAGCAGAGCGAGCGCGAAGGCGATGGCGTACTGCACCAGCACGGCCAGCACGTAGAACACCATGTTGAGGAGGGCGTTCCAGAAATAGGCGTCCTGGAACAGGGTATAGAGATTGTCGAGGCCGTTGAAGCGGCGGCCGGCCAGCGAGCTGAGATTCCAGTCGGTGAAGGCGATATAGAGCCCGAACACGGTCGGGAAGATCGCCATGGAGATCGTGAACAGCACGGCCGGCAGCACGAACAGCGCCTTCTGGCCCGCTTCGCCGCGCATCATCACCTGGCCCGCGCCCAGGGCGAGCGACCAGGCGAGATAGGCATAGAGCGTCGGCCGCCAGGTCTCGAAGCCGCCGCCGATCACGCCGGCGGTGGTGAGGATCTGGTAGAGCGCCATGCCGGCGAGGCCGAGCGAAGCCAGGACGATGAGCCGGCGCCCCGCCGCCCGGCGGCCGGCCGGGACATGGCGCGAGACGAGGCTGTGCCCGGGCGAGGCAGGCAAGGCGGAGGCGTGGTCCATCGCAGTCCTGTTCAGGCTGGCGGCGCCGCGGCTGCGCCGCGCGCGAGGCGGGGACCGGCGGCGGACGCGGGAGGCCCGCCGCCGGACCGGGGTGGCGGCGGGCTAGATGCCGAGCGAAGCCTTGTAGAGCGCGATCTGCTTGTCGCGGCCGATCTGGTCGGTCAGCTTCTCCCAGGCGGCCGCGATGTTGTCGGCGCCGGTCTTGGCGTCGACCTTGCCGGCGAAGATCTTCGCCAGCTCGTCCTCCGCCAGGCTGTAATACTGGAAGATGCCGGGAATGCGCGGCTCGATCGCCCGGTTGGGGTGGTTGTAGGAGCCGGACTGCGAGGCGAGGTAGGAGCTAATATAGTCTTTATTGTATCCGGCGCCGATCCACTCGTCGAGGTTGAAGTGGCTCATGCGATGGACCTGGAAGCCCGAAGGATACATCACGGTCCACAGCGACAGGTCCTTGCCGCCGAGATGGGCCGCCGCGCTCCAGGCGGCCTTGTGCTTCTTCTCGTCGCCGTCGACGCGGGCCATGACATAGACGCCCCAGCCGAGATAGGCGCAGTTCGGGGCATGGTTCGGGCCGCTGGGAAGCTTGTCCCACTGGCCGGTCTTGGCGTTGTAGACGTCGTCCGAGCCCGGCAGGATGTCGAAGCCGACGACGTTGCCGATCACGGAGGTGTCGCTGGTGTTGGCGATCTGGCCGATGTCGCCCCACCAGGACAGCATCGAACCGGTGCCGGCGAGGAACTGCTGGAAGCCGGTCGTGCCGGGGTCGGCGTTGAGCTGGTCGGCCGGCTCGGCGGGCAGGGCGTCGACGACGTCCTGGATGGCGCGGACCCAGGCGGGGTTGTTGACGCGCGGCTTCATCGTGTCGATGTCGAACAGCCAGGCCTTGTCGTCGGGGTGCTTGGCATAGGCCGAGGCGCGGCTGCCGAGGAAGTAGAATCCGAAGCCGCCCCAGGCCTTCGGCGCGTCGAGATAGCCGTAGACCTCCTTGCCCTGGAACTTCTGGGTCTTGAGGAACTTGGTGACGGCCTGCACCTGCTGCCAGGTCTTGGGCACCGCCCAGTCCGTGGTGTTGCCGGCCGCCTTCCAGGCCTTGGCCAGGTCCGCGTCGGCGAAGACGTCGGTCCGGTAGTTGAAATTGTGGCAGTCGCCGTCGATGGTGACGCGGTAGGCCTTGCCGTCCCAGGTGCCGACCGGCGGCTTGAGGTAGGCGACGTAGTCGTCATAGTCGATCTGCTTCTTGACCCAGTCCGGCATCGCGGAGGCCAGGCCCTTGCCGCAGACGTCGCCCTCGAAGGGCGCGCCCATCTCCAGGATGTCGAAGTCGACCGTGCCGGTGGCGATCGCCTGCTGCAGGCGCGGGTTGTAGTCGGCCTGGGCGAGGTCGATCCAGGTGATCTTGGCGCCGGTATAGGCCTCCCAGGGCTTGAGGAAGCCGCGGAACAGCAGGTTGTGCAGGTTCTGGTTGTTGAGGCCCATGAAGCTGAGCTCGACACCGGCGAACTCGCCCTCCTTGACGCTCGCCTTGGTCGCGCCGAGGCAGAGCTCGCCGACCTTCTGCCAGTCCGCATCGGTGGGCGAGCCCTTGCCGACGCCCGGGATCTGCAGGATCTGGGCCCGGACGTCGCTCTGCGCCGCGGCGGGCGTGGCCGCGCCGAGCGCGCCGCCGGCGCCGAGCGCCAGGGCGCTGACGCCGGCTGCGCCCTTCAGGAGGTCGCGCCGGCTCGCCTGCCAGCGCAGAAAGTGCTCGTAATCCTTTGTGTTCACGTCAGAATCCTCCCTTGGATGCGATTTCGGGATGCGATCTCGCTGGCTTTTCCTGCCGACGGCGTTGCAGCCGAACCGTCCCTTGCGGAACGGCGCGGATGGTCGCCGCGCTGGTCTTCTTGCGGCTTGCGCCGTCTGGTCCCACCCCCACTTTCCCGACCTTGGCGCGCGAGATCAATGCGGCCGGCACCAGCGGACGCGAATTTTTTCATACTTTACGTAAAATTTTTCAATCGTAAAGTATCAAGGGGAAGCTTAGGGGACGGTCGAGGGAGGCCTGGTGCGGGAAGTCCGATCTTCTGCAAAAAGGTCACGATATCCTCCAATCGAGTAAAGTGACGCCGCTTGTCGCTCCGGCAGGCGACGGCCCGGCGCGGGCGCCGCGACGCGGCATGTCACGCGAGGGTCACGCGATTGGCAGCACTCCGTCATATTGAGTGATAACCAATTGATTTTGCGTGAGAATTCCAAAATTTCATTTGCGCGCGATTAAGGTTTGCGCTGCAATATGAATCGCGTCGTGCACACGGAGGTTCCTGCAATGGTGTCAGTTGCGTTCCGCCGCCAGATCGAGGGCTATGGCCTGACGACCGCCAACATCCTCTACCGGCTGCCCGATCATCCCGCCCTGCTCCAGACCTATGTCTGGCAGGACTACGACCTGGCGCCGGTGTTTCCGGAGCTGAAGAAGTTTCTGGACTTTTGGCGCGCCAAGCTCGATGGCATCCTGCATTCGGTCACCGTGGCCCATTCCGGGCTGATCGGTCCGGCCGAGTTGCGGGCAGTCGGCAGCGAGTTCAGGATCCACTGAGGGGGGCCGCATTGCCCCGGCCTTGCGCGGAGGCGATGTGGACGGGAAGTACGAACGGGCCGCCCGGCGGCTCATCGCCCATCTCGGCGAGGTGTTGCAGGCCGATCTGGCGGTGGAACTGTGGACCGGCGAAGTGCTGCCGCTCGGCCGCGAAGCGCGCACGGACCTGCGCCTGCGGATCGCCGGCCCCGAGGTGATCACGCGGCTGGTGCGCCGCCGCAGCTTTGCTGCTCTGATCGAGTCTCTGGCCGAGGGCGGCCTGACCATCGAGGGCGGCACCTTGCTCGACCTCGCCGAGCGGCGCGGCTCGATGAACACCAAGGGCCTGTTCAAGCGGTTGGACAAGCTGGAGATGGCGCGCCAGCTCTGGCCCTTCCTGCTGCGCCGCGCGGCCAGGCCGGCCACCGCCGGCCACGCCTATGCCGGGCCGGTTCGGGACAAGGTCGCCGCCGGGCGCGACGACAAGGCGCTGGTCCAGTTCCACTACGACCTGTCCAACGCCTTCTATGCGCTCTTTCTCGACGAGACGATGGTCTATTCCTGCGCCTATTGGCCCAGGCCCGAGACCACGCTGCACGAGGCGCAGGTCGCCAAGCTCGACATGATCTGCCGCAAGCTGCGCCTCCAGCCGGGCGAGCGCTTCCTCGACATCGGCTGCGGCTGGGGAGCGCTGGTCTGCCACGCCGTCCAGCATTACGGCGTCACCGCCCATGGCGTGACGCTGGCGCAGGAGCAGTTCGACTTCGCCAGGGCCAGGATCGCCCGGCTGGGCCTCGAGGACCGCGTCACCATCGAGCTGAAGGACTACCGCCACCTCGAAGGCACCTACGACAAGATCGCTTCGATCGGCATGTTCGAGCATGTCGCCCTCGCCGATCACGACCGGTATTTCGCGCAGATGCACAAGCTGCTGCGGCCACGCGGGCTCTACCTGCATCACGCCATCACCCGGCCGGCCAAACGCGACATGAAGCGGCTGAAGACGCGGCCGGAATTCACGGCCATGACGCAGTATATCTTTCCCGGCGGCCAGCTCGGCACCGTCGGCGACACCGCCATCAGCCTCGAGCGTCACGGCTTCGAGGTGCACGACGTCGAGGCCTGGCGCGAGCATTATGCGCGCACGCTGCGCGCCTGGACCGAGAACCTCCATGCCGCGCGCGAGGCGGCGGCGAGGGAGGTCGGCGAGGCCAAGACGCGCATCTATCTCGCCTATCTCGCCGGCTGCGCGCTCGCCTTCGAACGCTCGGGCCTGGCGATCTTCCAGACGCTGTCCTCGCGCCGGGCCAGGGGCCCGTCCGGCCTGCCACCGACGCGCGAGGACCTCTACCGAGGCTGAGATGCGGCCGCTCCGGCGCGAGAGAGCTGGGCTTGATCGCCGCCTGCCGTAAAGATCGTGAAGCATTCGTAAATTCTTATGGCGAGTCTCAACTTCAGGATGTAGGAGGTGCTCCTTGTTGACGTAGGTGAGCTGGGGAGCTCCATGAAAAGACTTTTGGTGGGCGCGATGGTCCTCGCGCTGGGTGGCTGTGCCACCGTCACGCGCGGCACGACGGATCAGGTCCAGGTGATCAGCACGCCCTCCGAGGCGCAGGTGACAACCTCGATCGGCAATCAATGCCCGTCTACGCCTTGCACGTTCGAGGTTGCACGCAAGAGCGAGTTCATCGTCACGCTCAGGAAGCCGGGCTTTCAGGACGCCCAGGTGCCCGTGAACACCCGCATCGCCGGCTCCGGAGCCGCAGGGTTTGCCGGAAACGTGTTGATTGGCGGCATCGTCGGTATGGGGGTCGATGCCGCGACCGGCGCCACCCTGGAACATTTTCCCAATCCGGTCTCCGTGACCCTGGTGCCGCTGGCTCCCGAGCCCGCCAAGCCGCACCCCTCGCGGCGCAGGCCCGTGGCCATCAAGCCTAAGGCTCCTCCAACGGTGTGATTGCTGGATTTCCGGCTGAACGGACCGGCAAGTCTACAGATTGATGGTTGGGGTCGCTCGTCCGATGCAATGAGCGGCCCCGCGTTTCGACACATGGGCCGATGGCGGTTGGGAATCGATGAAGCGGCCGTGGATCATTGTTCTCGTTGCCGGGCTTTTGTGCGCGGCCGCCACGCAATTGGTGACCATGTTCGTCATCCAGCCGATAGGAGCGGTTCCTGAGGGACGGACCATCCTGATGTGGAGGCTGGGCTCGCTTCGCTTCATCGACAGCGCCGATGCCTGGTGTGAGAGGAACATGGGAGAAGTGACCCTTCTCTGCCGCATGGGCGTGCTGTCGCGTGTGGCGAAGGAGGGAAACATCATCCTTCGGTTGCCCTATTCTTCGACGCTTTATGAATGGAGCACGGGCGGCAAGACCTATGACCGATGACGCCGCGAGGATGCCGTCCGGGCCGACAGCAAGCGGTTCGGCTGGACCGGCGCCAGCGAGCCTGCTCCGTCCCGACCCGCCAGTATCTCTGGCGTCTGCACCGTGAACGGGCCGGTCTTCAGCCCGGCCAGGGTGCGGATCATCTCCCGCCGCAGCCAGGGCAGCTTCGCCATCGGCCCGAAGGCGAGGTCGCGCGCCCAGGCCGCCGCGGCCGAATCCGATTGGAAGAACGGCGTCAGCAGCGCGCTCGCCGCCTGGTAGAAGCGCACATGCGCCCGCCGGCGCGCGGCATAGGCGGGCAGGGCGTCCGCGACGGGAGCGGCCGCCAGCGCGTCGGCCAGGGCGGCGCCGTCGAGGAGCGCCATGTTGGCGCCCTGGCCGAGCTGCGGGCTGGTCTGGTGCGCGGCATCGCCGACCAGCACCAGGCGCCCGCGCCAGGGCCGGCGCACGGTGAGCTGGGCGTAGCGCGCCGGGGCCAGGGCGGTCGCGTCGGCGAACTGCGCGGTGAGCGTCCGGGTCTGCGGCCAGAGCACCGCCACGT
This sequence comes from Labrys wisconsinensis, assembly GCF_030814995.1. Lineage (GTDB taxonomy): Bacteria > Pseudomonadota > Alphaproteobacteria > Rhizobiales > Labraceae > Labrys > Labrys wisconsinensis. The sequence continues at coordinate 225,177 of NZ_JAUSVX010000014.1, forward strand.
CCTCGCGCCAGCCGTCGAGATCGCCCGCGGCGAAGGCGGCATGGCCCCCGCCCGGCAGGCTCCAGAAGAAGGCGTCGAGCGGGGCCGGATCGTCGGGCAGGCGGCCGATGGGCAGCACGCCGATCATGAAGCGGGCACTCCGGTAGCGCTGCTGCAGGACGCCGCGCTCGAACATCGTGTGGCGGCCGACGCCCCAGACCGCGCCATAGCGATAGGGTCGGATCGCGACCGGCCCGAGGCCCTCGCGCAGCTTCGAGCGCGCGCCGCTGGCGTCGACCACCAGGTCGAACGGGCCGAAGCGCCGGCCGCGACTGTCGAGGAGGGTGATGCCCTGCGCGGTTTCCTCGGTACCGGCCGCCTCGACGCCGGCTTCAAGCCCGACCCCTCGCGCCTTCACCGCCTGCCACAGCACGTGGAACAGGCTGGCGCGGTGCATGCCGAGCCCGGCCAGGCCCGGAGCCAGCATGTCGTAGCGCAGGTCGAAGACGGTCCGGCCGGTTGGCTCGGCCCGCCCGTGCAGGCGCTCGATGCGCTGGCCGAGGGCTTCCGCCGCGGCGCGGGCGCCGAGCCGCTCCAGCGCCGCGAGCCCGGTCGGCTGGATCAGCAGCCCGGCGCCGACCGGCCGTGCCGCGTCGAAACGCTCGAAGATCACCGGCCGGTGGCCGGCATCGGCGAGGAAGGCGGCAGCGGCCAGGCCCGCCACGCCGGCGCCGGCGATCGCAATGGACAGGGACGAGGACATGGCGACGTTGCGGACCGGGAAAACCGTGGCAGGATGCGCATCCTGTTCCATTGACCGGCCCGGCGCAACGATCCGGCCGGCGCCCGGGGAGGGGCACCGCCGTGGAGGCCAGCATCGTCACCGTCCGGCCGGAGAGCATGTCCGGATCGCTCCAGAAGCTCGCCATGTTCGTCGGCATCTCCGGCCCGAGCGCCGGTGCCACGCGCCTCAGCCTCTACAAGGTGCTGATCCCGCCTGGCGGTAAGGCCGAGCCGCACAGCCACGCCGGCCACGAGACGGCGATCTATCTCATCAAGGGCCGGGTCGAGACCCGCTACGGCGAGGGCCTGCGCCAATCGGTGATCAACCAGGCCGGCGACTTCATCTTCATCCCGCCGGACCTGCCGCACCAGCCGGTCAACCTCAGCGACACCGAGTTCGCCGAGGCGATCGTGGCGCGCTCCGATCCGAACGAGCAGGAGAGCGTGGTGCCTTATTCGGTCGAGGCGGAGTAGTCCGAACGCTGGCAGGGGGCGAAAGAAGGCCCCGGTCGAGCCCTCTCCTTGCTGTCAGATTGCAGCCAGGGCTTTTGCGATTGCCCCGAAGGGCAGGACCAGAGAAAGCGGTGCGTCATCGAGACGGATCGCCCCATAGCCTTCATACCAGCGCGCCGCCTGGTCGTCCTTGGCGTCGATCAGCAGGGCGACCCCGCCGACTTCCTGCGCGACCGCCATGCAGCGTTTTCCCGCAGCGAGCAGCAGACCTCCTCCCAGCCCGCGCCCCTGTATCGCGCGATCGACGGCCAGGCGGCCGAGACGGTACACCGGCACGTCGTAACGGCCGAGGCCGCGCTTGGCGGTCGCCGGCGTGCGGGCATAGTCCAGTGAGGCGGGGCTGAGCGAATAGAAGCCGAGGATACGAGCGGGCTCTTGCGCCGTCACGGCAACGAAGGTCTTGGCGCCGCCTGTGTCGTGGTTCTGGCGCGCGAAGCGCTGCAGATAGGTGTTGAGCTGCACCTCTCCGCAGTCGAACGCCGCCCGATCATGATGCTTGCCGATCGGCACTTCCAGCCAGGTGAGGGCGCTCACGCGAGGGTCTGGCCGGACCTGGCGGCGCGGATGAGACGATCGGCCGGTGCCGGCGGGTTCTCGAGCAGATCGAGGACGCGCAAGCTGTCGCGCTCCGACAATGCCAGGTGCTCGGCGCGTTCGATCGTAGCCTGCGCATCACGCAGCGCGGAACGCGTGACGAACTCGGTCAAGTCGACATTTGACAGGGCCGCGGCGCGCGCGATCACCGCCTTCTGGGCGGCCGGGATTCGCAGATCGATGCGGCCATTGTCGCTGACGTTACGAGGCATGAGGCATCTCCATACCCCACTATACGGTACGGATTTAATCCGTACAAACAAAAATCTGCGTGGACTCGATCCAAATGGATGAGCCCCTCCCGCCATGGGGAGGAGCTGCCGGATCCCGCCGTCACCCCCGGCGCTTCAGCGCCCGGTTGACGCCCGACACCACCGCCTTGAGCGAGGCGGTGACGATGTTCTTGTCGATGCCGACGCCGAACAGCGTGGTGCCGTCGGCGAGGCGCAGCTCGACATAGGACACGGCAGTGGCGTTGGCGCCCGAGCCCATGGCGTGCTCGCGATAGTTGGCGACGTCGAAATCGAGGCCGCTGGTCCGGCGCAGGGCATCGACGAAGGCATCGATCGGGCCGTTGCCGCGCCCCGTCACGGCGATCTCACGGCCCTCGTCGGTGATGCGGGCCGTCAGCTCCTGCTCGCCCTGGTGGGAGAGGAAGGCGAAGCGGCCGTTGCCGTCGAGATATTCGGCGGAGAAGGCCTGCCAGAGGCGATCGGCCGGCAGCTCCACGCCCTCGCCGTCTGCGATGCCCTGCACCACCTTGGAGAACTCGACCTGCAGCAGGCGCGGCAGCTCCAGCCCATGCTCGCGCTCCAGGATATAGGCGATGCCGCCCTTGCCGGACTGGGAGTTGATGCGGATCACCGCCTCGTAGGAGCGGCCGAGGTCCTTGGGATCGATCGGCAGGTAGGGCACCTCCCAGACCGGCGAGGCGGACGCCTCGATCGCCTTGAAGCCCTTGTTGATCGCGTCCTGGTGCGAGCCGGAGAAGGCCGTGAACACCAGTTCGCCGGCATAGGGATGGCGCGGATGCACGGGGAGCTGGTTGCAGTGCTCGGCGACGCGCACCAGCTCGTTGATGTCGGAGATGTCGATCTGAGGGTCGACGCCCGACATGATCAGGTTGCCGGCCAGGGTGACGAGATCGACATTGCCGGTGCGCTCGCCATTGCCGAACAGCGTGCCCTCGACGCGGTCGGCCCCGGCCATCAGCGCGAGCTCGGCCGCCGCGACGCCGGTGCCACGGTCGTTGTGCGGATGCAGCGAGATCAGCACGCTGTCGCGGTTCTTCAGGTTGCGGCTCATCCACTCGATCTGATCGGCGTAGACGTTGGGCGTCGACATCTCGACCGTGAGCGGCAGGTTCAGGATCAGCGGGCGCTGCGGCGTCGGCTGGTAGATGTCCATCACTGCCTCGCAGATCTCCTTGGAGAAATCGAGCTCGGTGCCCATGAAGCTCTCGGGCGAATACTGGTGCCGGATGGCGCTCTCCATGCCGAGCTCGCGCGTCAGCTCGACGATCAGCCTGGCGCCGTTGACGGCGAGGTCGCGGATTCCCGCCCGGTCCATGCGGAAGACGATGCGCCGCTGCAGCTCGGAGGTGGAGTTGTAGAGATGGACGATGGCGGATTTCACGCCGCGCAGGCTTTCGAAGGTGCGGCGGATCAGGTCGTCGCGCGCCTGGGTCAGCACCTGGATGGCGACGCCGTCGGGGATGCGGCCGCTCTCGATCAGGAAGCGGGTGAAGTCGAAATCGGTCTGCGAGGCCGAGGGGAAGCCGACCTCGATCTCCTTGAAGCCCATCTTCACCAGGGCGTCGAACATGCGCAGCTTGCGCTCCTGGCCCATCGGCTCGATCAGCGACTGGTTGCCGTCCCTGAGGTCGACGGCGCACCAGACCGGCGCCTTGGTGATGGTCCTGGACGGCCAGGTGCGGTCGGGCAGGTCGACCGGCGGCCAGGGCCGGTACTTGCGGGCGTAATCCACGGACGGGGATACGGAAACGGATTGGGTGACGATGTTCATCGGGTCGGTCTCTTCAGCCGGTGGGAATGGCGGCCGGACTCATCGGTCCGCGGCGCGCCGGTCGGTCGAGGTCCCCTGAGCGCCCAGGCTGATGCCCGGCCGGCCCTCAGGGGCGGCTAAGGAGGAGGCCGTTGAGGACGAGCGCGACCGCGCGCGCTTTGGGCGCGGTGCGGGTCGTCAGGCTCTGTGCGGCGTCTGTCGCCACGGCTCTGTCCTCGATGCGAAAGGCGCGCCTGCAAGGGCCCGCGCCTCATCTTGCGTGGTGCTTGTACAGGCAGGCGGCCCGCTGGGCAAGAGCCACGCGCCAAGGTGCCACGCGCCAGGGCCGGGCGCTCTCCCGCGCCCGCCTCACTGGCGACAGAATGACGCCGGACAAGCGCATGTCATCAGGCGTGCATCGCCTAAGCCGAGTTTCTCGGATCGGAGCAAGGTTCCGATCCGAGAAACTCGGCTGAAACTTTAAAACTCTGCAGAATTTTCGAGTCCGCCCTGTGGGCGGCGCTCGGAAATTCTGCTTAGCGGGAATTCAGACATGCGCACAGCCGCGCTCGCCTCCCTTGTCCTCATCCTCGCCGCGCCTGCCGCCCGGGCCGATTGCAAGGAGGAGATCCTGACGGCTCTCGACCGTCTCACCAATGGCAGCCCCTACCGCTCCGAAGGGGTCGTGACCGCCGGGACCGGCCGCATCGAGCTGTCGAGCGAAGTGGTGCCGCCGGACGGGGTGCGCACGCGCCAGACCGTCGGCGACCGGACGTCCGAGATGCTGAAGATCGGCGATCGGATCTGGGTCAAGCGGCCTGAGGGATGGCGCGAGATGCCCGCGGCGATGGCGGCCAGCGTGGCGCAGGCCATGACCAACATGAAGATGCGCGCGCCCAACCTGGTCGCGGACGTCGATTGCTCCGGCGTCCGCTCGATCGACGGCAAGGACAGCCTCGTCTACACCTACAAGCTCGACCTGCCCGGCGGCTCGGCCAGCACCACCCTCTATGTCGACCCGGTGAGCCATCTGCCCGCGCGCATGCTGGTGGAGCAGGGCGGGGCGGACAAGCGCACGGTCGACACCCGCTACACCTATGACGCGAGCCTCAAGCTGGAGCCGCCGCAGGTCGATCCGGCGGCGAAGTGAGGGGCGGGCGGCGAGGCCCCGGCCGGCCTTGGTCGGGTCGCCGATCCGGCAAGCTTGCCGCCATTCTCCACATGCCGGTACAAAACCATGACCGGGAGGCGCGCCGGTCGCGTTCGGCGGTCAGGAAGGTTGGAGCGGATGCCCGCACTCTCGGTGACGGAGGCGCATGATCTGATCCGGTCCGCGCTGATCGGCAGCGGCACCTCCGCCGGGAATGCCGCCTATTTTGCGCAGGCCATCCTCGACACCGAGCTTTCCGGGCTCGACGGGCACGGCTTCTACTGGCTGCAATTCTATTGCCGGCACCTGCGCAGTGGAAAGGTGGACGGCAAGGCGGTGCCGCGGGTCGAAGCCGTGTCGGAGGTCGGCTTTCGCGTCGATGCCGGCCATGGCTTTGCCCATCCGGCGATCGAGGCCGGGTTCCGGCGCCTGATCCCGGCGGCGAAAGCCCATGGCGTGGCGGCGATGGGTGTCTACAACTCCTACAACGCCGCGACGCTCGGCTATCACACCGGCGTTCTCGCCCGCGCCGGGCTTCTGGGGATCGGCGCGACCAACGCGGTTCCGACGGTGGCGCCGGTCGGCGGACGGGTGCCGGTCATCGGCACCAACCCGATCTCCTATGCCGTGCCGGCGCCCGGCGGCGAGATCGCCTTCCTGGTCGATCAGTCCGCCACCGCCGTCGCCTGGACCGCGGTGAAGCGGGCGGCAGACGCCGGAGAGCCGATTCCGCCGGGCTGGGCGCTGGACCGGAACGGCGAGCCGACCACCGATGCCGAGGCCGGCCTGGCCGGGTCCATGGCCCCCGCGGGCGGGGTCAAGGGCTTCAGCATCGGCCTCCTGGTGGAGGTGCTTTGCGCCGCGCTGGCCGGCGGCCGTCTGGGGCCGGACCAGGGATCGTTCACCGAGGACGACGGACGGCCGATCGACAACGGGCAGTTCTTCCTGGCGCTCGACCCGGACGCGTTCTCGCGGGGCGGCTTTGCCCCTGCGGTCACCGCCCTGACGGCGTCGATCATGGCGCAGGACGGCGCGCGCCTGCCCAATGCGCGCCGCGAGGCCAGCCGGGAGCGGCTGGCGCGCGAAGGCCTGACCATCGACGCCGATCTCCTGGCGCGGCTGAGAGCCTTCGCATGACCGAAGCGGAGCTTGCGGAGTTCCTGCGGGTCGAAGGGCTGTGCGACGGGACGCCGGTCGTCGAGACGATGAAGGGCGGCTACCTCAACCAGGTGCTGCGGGTCACCGCCGGATCGCGCCGCCTGGTGGTCAAGCGCTTCGCCACGCCGATGGCGGGAACGCTGTTTCCCAACCTGCCCGCCGATGAGGCCGAAGCGCTGCGGCGGCTGGCCGGGCTGAGGGTCGCGCCCGATCTGGTCGGGTTCTGGCCGGAGCGCTCGATCCTGGTCTACGCCTATGTCGAGGGCGCGCCGTGGAGCGGCGATCCCGCCGCGGTGGCCGCCCTCCTGCGGCGCAAGGAGGCGGCCGATCCGGCGGGCTTTCGCCGCGTGCCGATCGATGCGGAGAGGATTCTGGCGGAGGGCGATGCGCTGTTCGCCCGCTGCAGGGCCGCGCCTTCCCAGCCGCGCCCTCGGGCCGCCCGGCTCGGCCCGCCCGCCCGGCTGTCGCTGATCCATACCGACATCGGGGCCGGCAATCTCGTCGGCGCGGGGGAGGCGCTGCGCCTGATCGACTGGCAATGCCCGGCGCAGGGCGATCTCAGCGAGGACGTGCACAGCTTCCTCTCGCCCGCCTTCCAGATTCTCAGCCAGAGGCCACCCTTCACCGCTGCCGACCGCGCGTCGTTCCTGACGGCGCTCGGTCGCGAGGACGTGGTCGAGCGCTATGCGCGGCTGCGCCCGGCCTATGCCTGGAGGATGGGCGCCTATTGCAGCTGGCGGGCCGAAGTCCTGACCGATCCCGAGATCTGCGCCCGCTATCGCCGGGCGGCGGCGGCGGAGCTGGGTGACATGGAGCCGCTCGAATGATCGTCGACGCGACCATTCACAGCTTCAGCCTCTGGCACCATTTCGCCCACAAGCCCGGCTTCGACGCCCTCGCCTATGCCGACCTCGCGGCCTCGCTCGGATTTTCCGGCATCAGCCTCTCGTTGAACGACCCGAATTACCGCCATCTCGGCGGCCGCGAGCCCGAGCGCATGGAGCGCCTGCGCCGCCATCTGGAGACACTGGCGTTCAGCCTCGAGGTCGATACGTCGGGGACCGATCCGGCGCACATGTCGGAACTCTTGGGCGTGGCGAGCCTCATGGGGGCGACCAGCCTGCGCACCTATACCCGCCATCAGGGCACGCCCGCCGAGATGGCCGAGGCGACCGCCCGCGACCTCGGCGCTGTCATGCCGAAGGCGGGCGCTCTCGGGATCGTCGTCGTGCTGGAGAACCACGAGGACTTCACCGGTCCCGAGCTTGCCGGGATCGTCGAGCGCGTGGGCCATCCCAACCTCAAGATCCTCTATGACTACGGCAATTCGCAGATGGTCCTGGAAGATCCCGAGGCGGCCCTGGACGCGGTCCTGCCGCATGTCCACTCGGTTCACCTCAAGGACCATGTGATGGTGCGCCCCGAGCACGCCGGGCGCCTCACCGTCGCCGGCGTGCCCGTCGGCGACGGCTTCCTGCCGCTGGAGCGCCTGACGCGGCGCCTGCTCGACCAGGGACTGCGCCGGATCACCTTCGAGAATGTCTGGGCCTACAGCGCCCCGATCCGGCCCGGCCGCATGCCGATGGACGGCGTCGTGCCGGGCGAAGGGGCGTTCGCCTTCCTCGAGCCGCCCTTCGATCCCGCGCGCATCGTTCTCGACCAGTCGAGGCTTGCTCCCGACCGGCTGGTCGCCCTCGAGCATGACGCGCTGCTCCGCGGCGTCGCAGTGTTTCGCCGGATCCTCTCCCGCCTGGGATGCGAAGGACGCTGGCGCCGGGCCGGCTGATGTCTCCGGCCAGCGTGCCGCCCCTGTGACGCGGCGCTGACGCGCGGTCGTGCCGAAGGCGCGCACGGCGTGCGGCGGAGCTTTTCGCCGAACCTGCGGCATCCCGCGCCGGGAGCGATCGTCCGGCCAGCGATCGCGAATTGTCGTTTTGCCATCGAATTTTTCGATGTCAGTCACGCAATTGCAGCATTGCGATTCGACATTCATTGCGGTTTCCCGCACAGGCCATGTCCGGCCGACGGGAGCCCGAACGGGCGATCGAGCCCTGTCCAATGTCCACGTGGAACCAGGAGGCGATGGCCATGGTCTCGATCGGTGGGATCAGCGAGCGGGATGGCTCGATGCCTGTCCGGCGCGGCGTTTCGTCATCGATTTCGGATGGCGTGTTCGCGGGCTTCGCCCGATGAGCGGTGCCGTTTCTCTCGCGTCCGCCGGGAAGGGGCCGAGGCACGACGGCGGCGGGGCGGCGGTTCCGCCGCTTGCCTCCGTCATCGGCCGGCTGCGGCTTGCCGACGCGCTCGTCGCCTATGCGCTGGCCGGTCCCGCCTTCCTGCTGCTCGTCCTGCTGTTCTTCCTGCCGGTCGTCGCCGTCATCGTCATCGCGCTCACCGACTGGCAGTTCGGGGCCCGGACGCTCGCCTTCGTCGGCCTGGCCAATTTCCGCGAGGTCTTCGCCGACGAGGGCTTCCGCGCCTCGCTGGTCAACACCCTCGTCTACGTGCTGATCGTCGTGCCGGGCACCGTCGTCCTCGGCCTCATCATCGCGCTCCTCATCGAGAGCGGAAAGTCCTGCCGCGCCTTCTACCGCGCCATCCACTTCCTGCCCTTCATGGCGACGCTCGCCGCCATGGCC